>JACIYY010000194.1 GCA_014359685.1 Porphyrobacter sp.
GGCGCAATGGTGCAGCAGGGCATTGACCAGCGTGCCGTCGGGATTGCCGGCGGCCGGGTGGACGACCATTCCAGCGGGCTTGTCAACCACCAGCAGGTGCTCGTCCTCGAATGCGATCGACAGCGGGATATCCTGCGGACAGGCCTGTGGATCAGGCCGCCGGCAGCAGCCTCTCGCCAGCCCTTTCGCCGGCGATGCGCTGCATCGCCTTCTGCACCTTTTCGAAGGCCCGCACCTCGATCTGGCGGATGCGTTCGCGGCTGACGTCGTAGACCTGGCTCAGCTCCTCCAGCGTCTGCGGATTTTCCGTCAGGCGCCGTTCGGTGAGGATATGCTTCTCGCGCTCGTTGAGACTGTCCAGCGCCTCCACCAGCATGCCGTGGCGCACCTGCGCCTCCTCCGCATCGGCGACGACGCTGTCCTGCAGCGGGCGATCGTCGGTCAGCCAGTCCTGCCACTGGCCGCTGCCCTCCTCGTCCGCGCGCATGCTGACATTGAGCGAGGCATCGCCGCCCATCAGCATCCGCCGGTTCATGTTGATCACCTCCTGCTCCGGCACGCCCAGGTCGGTGGCGATCTTGGCCACGTCGTCGGGGTGCAGGTCGGTGTCCTCGTACGCTTCGAGGTTCTTCTTCATCCGCCGCAGGTTGAAGAACAGCTTCTTCTGCGCGGCGGTGGTGCCCATCTTGACGAGGCTCCAGCTGCGCAGGATGAACTCCTGGATGCTGGCCTTGATCCACCACATCGCATAGGTGGCGAGGCGGAAGCCGCGATCGGGCTCGAACTTCTTGACGCCCTGCATCAGCCCGACATTGCCTTCGGAGATCAGGTCGCTGACCGGCAGGCCGTAGCCGCGATAGCCCATCGCGATCTTGGCCACCAGCCGCAGGTGGCTGGTCACCAGCTGCGCCGCGGCTTCCGGATCCTGATGCTCGGCATAGCGCTTGGCGAGCATGTATTCCTGCTCCGCCGTCAGCACCGGAAATTTCTTGATCTCGGCCAGATAGCGGTTGAGGCTCTGCTCACCGCCCAGTGCTGGCACCGATACTGTCCTGTTGTCGCTCATCGTGCTTTCCATGACCCGTCTGCCGGAATGATTCCGGACTCCCCAATCAACCCCTATATATAGACCTGTATCCCGCCCGCTGCCGGACATTTCATCGATTGCCCTGACCGGTCCTGTCGATCAGGGCGCGCATATCGGCTGGAAGTGCGCTTTCGAAGGTCAGCCGTTGGCCGCTCAGCGGGTGGAGGAACCCCAGCACCGCGGCGTGAAGCGCCTGGCGGTGGAACTGGAGCTCTCGCAGCAGCGGCCGGAGCGTAGGCGGGGATCGTCCATAGGTCGGATCTCCCACTAGCGGATGGCCGATTGACGCAAGGTGAACCCGGACCTGGTGGGTGCGGCCGGTCTCCAGCCGGCACTCCACCAGCGCGCAGGCCTCCATGCGCCCAAGCACCTTGTAATGGGTGATCGCGCGTTTGCCGCGCGAGGAATCCTTGGGCAGCACCGTCATTTTCTTGCGGTTGGCGTCGGACCGCCCGATCCGCTCGTCGATGGTGCCGGACGGCGGATGCGGATGGCCGCTGGTGACCGCGAGATAGGCGCGTTCGATCGAATGGTCGGCGAACTGCCGCGCCAGCCCCTCATGCGCGGCATCGCTCTTGGCCACCACCAGCAGGCCCGACGTGTCCTTGTCGATGCGATGCACGATGCCCGGTCGTGCCACCCCGCCGATGCCCGACAGCCGCCCGCCCGCGCCGGTGGCGCAATGGTGCAGCAGGGCATTGACCAGCGTGCCGTCGGGATTGCCGGCGGCCGGGTGGACGACCATTCCAGCGGGCTTGTCGACCACCAGCAGGTGCTCGTCCTCGAATGCGATCGACAGCGGGATATCCTGCGGACAGGCCTGTGGGTCGGCCGGGGGCGGCAGGTGGATGGCAAAGCGCTCCCCCGCCGCCGCCCGGGCCGAGGCGCTGGCGACGGCCGCCCCGCCGACCGTGACCCGGCCCTCGCCGATCAGCGCCTTGATCCGCTCGCGCGACAGCCCGCTCGCCTCCGCCAGCGCCTTGTCGAGCCGGCCGCCGGCTTGCACGGTGCCGGTGATGGTGTCCAAACCCGGTGCCTTCCCCGCTGCGCTTGACCGACGCCCTCCCTGCGCCCTGCGACGGGCTTCGACAAGCGCGCGGCCAAGCGGCTAGAGCGGCGGCCGTGCTGATCCTGCGCTCCGTGCTCGATGCTTTGCGTGCCCATGCGGCCGGCGCCGACCCGCACGAATGCTGCGGGCTTCTGCTGGGCGAAGGGCTGCGGATCGCGGCCGCGCGGCCGGCCGGCAACGTCGCCGCTGATCCGTCGCGCCGGTTCGAGATCGACCCGCAGGCGCTGATCGATCAGCACCGGGCGCAGCGCCATGGCGGACCGCGCCTGCTGGGCTATTACCACTCCCACCCCACCGGCCCTGCCCGCCCCTCGGCCACCGACCGTGCGCAGGCGCCGGGCGACGGGCTGGTGTGGGCGATCATCGCCGAGGAGACGGTGACGCTGTGGCGTGATTCGCCCGGCGGGTTCGATCCGCTTCCCTATCGGGTGCTTGATGGCTAAGGGACCCGTTTCCCGCACGAGAGCCCCGATCACCCCGCAATGACCTCCTCGACCGATCTTGCCGCCCTCCTCTGCTCGCGCCTGTGCCATGACCTGACCAGCCCCGTCAGCGCATTGGGCAACGGGCTCGACCTGCTAGCGTCGGAGGAGGACGAGGCGATGCGGGCCCACTGCCTCGACCTGATCGGCCGCAGCGCGGCGGCGAGCGCGGCCAGGCTGCGCTTCTTCCGCCTCGCCTTCGGCGCAGCCGCCGGGATCGGCGCGGAGGTGCCGCTGGAGGAGCCGCGCACCGTGATCTCCGAACTCGCCGGGCAGGACGGCAAGATCGCTGTCGACTGGGCCGCCGCTCCCGCAACGCTGCCGCTGGTCGCGGTCAAGGTGCTGCTCAACCTGGCGGCGATCGGCATGGACGCGCTGGTGCGCGGCGGCACGCTGGCGGTCGGGGCGGAACGCGGCGAGGCCGGCACCGAGATCGTGGTCCGCGCGCAGGGCCCGCGGATCTCCTTTGGCGAGGACGTCGCCCGGGCGCTGGACGGAACCCTGCCCGACAGCGAGCGAACCTCCCGCGTCGCGCCGGCTGCGCTGGTCCGCCTGCTGGCGGTCGAGCAGGGCGGCAGCGTCCAGCATGCAAGCGCCGACGACATGCTGCTGCTCGGCGCGATGCTCCCCGATGGCTGAGGGCGGCACCGGCGACGAGCTGGTCCACCGCCTCGTCCCCTCGCCCAACCATGACGAACGCGCTCTGCCGATCAGCATGGTGGTGCTCCACTACACCGAAATGCCAGGCCCCGACGCGGCCCTGGCGCGGCTGTGCGACCCGCAGGCCAAGGTCAGCGCGCATTATCTGATCACCGAAGGCGGCGAGGTGATCCGGCTGGTGGAGGAGCACCGCCGCGCCTGGCACGCCGGCACCAGCTATTGGCGCGGCCTGCGCGACGTGAACTCCGCCAGCATCGGGATCGAGCTCGACCATCCCGGTCACCAGCATGGCTACCGCCCCTTTGCCGAGGCGCAGATCGACGCGCTGGTCCCGCTGCTCCACCGGATCATGCAGACGCACGACATCCCGCGCGCCAATGTCGTCGGCCATTCCGACGTCGCGCCGCAGCGCAAGGTCGACCCCGGCGAGCTGTTCCCGTGGGACCGGCTGGCGGAATACCGGCTGTGCCTCGCCCGGCCGGAGAAGCTGGAGCTGGGCGATCCGTTCGACAATGACGGCGCCTTCTACCTCGCACTCGAACGCTTCGGCTACGACATCAGCGACGGGCGCAAGGCGGTCGAGGCGTTCCAGCGACGCTGGCGGCCGCGTCGCATCGACGGCGAGATCGACGGCGAGGTGCGCGCGATCGTGTTCCAGCTGCTCTTGGATCGCGACCAGGGTCGCGCTAGATAGGGCGAGCCAGGGGGCCGGGCAGCCGCGGCGGGTTGCGATCCGTCGAGGAAAGTCCGGGCTCCACGAAACAAGGGTGGCGGGTAACGCCCGCCCGCCCCGGAGTGGTCCGGGGTGAGGGACAGTGCCACAGAGAGCAGACCGCCGATGGAGCCGACGGCTCACAGGCAAGGGTGAAAGGGTGCGGTAAGAGCGCACCGGGGCGCCGGCAACGGGGCCCGCACGGCAAACCCCACCCGGAGCAAGACCGAATAGGGGCGGTGCGCCGGTCCGTCGCAAGGCGGGTCGGCAGGTCGGTTTCGGACCGAGCCGCCCGGGTTGGTCGCTAGAGCGCGCCGGGCAACCGGCCGCCGAGATGAATGGCTGCCCCCCGCCCCGGCGGGGACAGAACCCGGCTTACAGGCCCCCTGGCAACACGCGCTGCGCGCGTCCGGCGAACGCGCGGCTCACGCCTCGGCCGGCTCCGCGACGATCGCTCCGCCCGCACCCTCCACCACCGCAAGGAAGCGGCGCGAGGCGCCCTCCAGCCGCAGCGCGGTCAGCCGCCCGGTCATGAACGCGCCGGTGTCGATGCCGATGCGGTTGCCGCGATCCTCGGGCAGATCGGTTATGGTGTGGCCGTGCACCACCACCCGCTCGTGCGGCTGGGCGTGGGACAGGAACGGTTCGCGGATCCAGCGCAGATCGGTGCGGTTCTGCTCGGCCAGCGGCACGCCCGGCTGGATCCCGGCATGAACGAACAGGTAATCGCCAATCGTCACCATGTCCTCCAGCCCTTCCAGGAACGCGATGTCCTCGGGCGGCACCGCCGCGCGGATCAGGGCCTGCGCCTCCTCCAGCGTGGCTTCGGCATAGGCCTGCGGATCGACCCCGTAGCTCAGCACCGTCTCGCGTCCGCCATAGCGCAGGAAATGCCGCAGCGTCTCGGTATGCTCGATGCTGCGCAGGAACATCTCCTCGTGATTGCCGGCCAGAATCCGGGTGTCGCGCCGCTGCTGCAGGTCACGGGCGCGGGCGACCATTGCGGCGCTGTCGGGGCCGCGATCGATCAGGTCGCCCAGCAGCACCAGCGTGGTGGCGGCGGGTGCGGAGGCGGAATCGTCGGCCTCGATCGCGTCGATCAGCCGGTCGAACAGGTCGAGCCGGCCATGGACATCGCCTATCGCATAGACCCGCCGTCCGGGCGGGATCGTCGCCGCGGGGGGCGCCCCGGCGGGGCGCGCGAGAAATTGTCGAACCTTGTGAAGCATCTGGCAGTCGTGTGTTTCCGGGTTATGGCCTGTGTCGACAACGCATGACCGCGCCCAGCGGGTGCCTCTTTGGCGTTGTTGCCCGAAATACCCTGTCCGGACAATGAATGTGGCGCAAATGGCACACATAGGGTGCATCTGTTGCGTATGCGCCCTGTCTCTCTTGTGTCATACCACAGCACCATGGCAGGTGGTTTTTGCAAGTGCGAAGCTGCCCCGCTGACGAGGGCGGACCGCCTGCCTTCGTGGGATGAGGCGTACAGACACTCATGGGGATTATCAGGGAGATGAGCATGCTCACGTCCATTCGCCGCCTGCTGGCCGGCGGCCTTCTGGCCGGCACCGTTTTCGCCGCCGCTCCGGCGGTCGCGCAGGATGATTCCGGGATCACCATCTCCGGCAACGCCGCCATTGTCTCCGAATACCGCTTCCGCGGCGTCGATATGTCCGGCGGCGACATCGCCGTTCAGGGCGGGGTGGACATCGGCCATGCCAGCGGCATCTATATCGGCACCTGGGGTTCCTCGCTCGACGAAGACACGGTCGGCTATGGCCATACCGAGCTTGACGTCTATGCCGGCTGGAGCACCGAGCTGGCTTCCGGCGTCTCCTTTGACATTGGCGGGATCTATTATCTTTACCCGAACGCCGGTCCGGGCGACTACGATTACGTGGAAGCCTATGCCTCGGCCGGTTTCGGCTTCGGCCCCGGTGACCTGTCGGTCGGCATCGCTTATGCGCCGGAACAGGAATCGCTGGGCGACACCGACAACCTCTACGTCTTCGCCGATGCCGGCGTGGGCATCCCCAATACCGCGCTGAGCCTGTCCGGCCATCTCGGCTACACCGACGGTTTCCTGACCTATACCGATGACAGCAAGGCCTTCGACTGGTCGGTCGGCGCCGACTACGCGCTGACGCCGAACCTGTCGGTCGGCGTCGCCTATGTCGGTGCCGAGGGCGATTTCGCCCCCGGCGATTATGACTTCACCGATGACACGGTGGTGTTCACGCTGGGCGCCAGCTTCTGATCTGATCGCTGCGAACAACAGGGGGAGGGTCCGCGCCGGCGACGGTGCGGGCCCTTTTCGTTGTTGTGGCGCAGGTGTGGCGGACGCCACGCCGGGGTGGCGCGACGGCCCGCCGATGCGCTAGGGTCCTGCCGCCGTAGCGCTCCGCCTGACCGCGGGAGCCGTCGCCGCCGACGAGAGTTCACCCATTCATGATCGAATATCTGCACACCATGCTCCGCGTCTCCGACCCCGACGCGACGCTCGCCTTCTTCCGCCTGCTTGGGCTGGAGGAGGTCCGCCGCACCGAGAGCGAGGCGGGCCGCTTCACGCTCATCTTTCTGGCCGCGCCCGGACAGGCTGGCGTTGCCGAGGTGGAGCTGACCTACAATTGGCCGCCCGAAGATGGCAGCGCGCCGGAAACCTACACCGGCGGGCGCAATTTCGGCCATCTCGCCTACGGCGTCGATGACATCTATGCGGCCTGCCAGCGCCTGATGGATGGCGGGGTGACCATCAACCGCCCCCCGCGCGACGGGCGCATGGCCTTCGTCAGAACGCCCGATGGCATCTCGGTCGAGCTGCTCCAGCGCGGCCCCGCCCTGCCCCCGCGCGAGCCATGGGCGAGCATGGCGAACACCGGCAGCTGGTAACCGCCGGCCCTCGCTTGGGCTGATCCGCACACAGCCGCCCGACCGCCTCCCGCTTGCCAAGCGCGCCCGCGCGGGCCACCTGCTGCCCCATGCTCAACACCGCGCTCCCCACGGTGGTCATTGTCGGCCGCCCCAATGTCGGCAAGTCGACCCTGTTCAACCGGCTGGTCGGCAGGCGCGTGGCGCTGGTCGACGATCAGCCCGGCGTCACCCGCGACCGCCGCTTCGGCGAGGCCGGGCTGCTGGGGCTGGAGTTTCAGGCCGTCGACACTGCCGGGTGGGAGGAGGACGACCCCGCCAGCCTGCCCGGCCGGATGCGAGCGCAGACCGAAATCTCGCTGAAGGGCGCCGATGCCGCGCTGTTCGTGATCGACGCGCGCGCCGGGCTGACCCCGCTGGACGAGGAGATCGCCCGCTGGCTGCGCGAGCAATCGGTGCCCGTCGTCCTGATCGCCAACAAGGCGGAAGGCAATGCCGGCGAGAGCGGCATCCTGGAAAGCTACGCGCTGGGCCTCGGCGATCCGATTCCCGTCTCGGCCGAGCACGGCGAGGGCATCGCCGATCTGTACGAGGCGCTGGTTCCGCTGATCGGCGACCGCCAGCCCGCCGCCGCAGCCGAAGCGGAGACGGACGAGGCGGACCGCGCCTCGGCCCCGCTGCAACTGGCCATCGTCGGCCGTCCCAATGCCGGCAAGTCCACGCTCGTCAACCGGATGCTGGGCGAGGAACGGCAGGTGACCGGGCCGGAGGCGGGGATCACCCGCGATGCCATCACCATCGACTGGCGCTGGCGCGACCCGGCCAGCGGCGAAGAGCGGCCGGTGCGGCTGGTCGATACGGCCGGGATGCGCAAGCGCGCCAAGATCGACGACAAGCTCGAAAAGCTGTCCGTCTTCGACGCCCGCCGCGCGGTCGATTTCGCCGAGGTCGTGGTCCTGCTGCTCGACGCGACGCGCGGGCTGGAGGTGCAGGATCTCAAGATCGCCTCGATGGTGGTGGAGGAAGGGCGCGGGCTGATCGTGGCGATCAACAAATGGGACGTCGCGCAGCAGCCGAGCGCGCTGTTCAACGGCATCCGCGCAGCGCTCGACGAAGGGCTGGCCCAGCTGCGCGGGGTGCCCCTGCTGGCGGTCTCGGCGGTCACCGGCAAGGGGGTGGATGCGCTGCTGGCGGCGGCCTTCAAGCTGCGCGAGGAATGGAGCCGGCGCGTGCCCACCGGCCTGCTCAATCGCTGGTTCGACGAGGCGCTGGAGGCCAACCCCCCGCCCGCGCCGGGCGGACGGCGGATCAAGCTGCGCTACATCACCCAGGTCGGCACCAGGCCGCCGCGCTTCGTGGTGTTCGGCACGCGATTGGACGACCTTCCGACCAGCTACGAACGCTATCTGATCAATGGCATCCGCAACCAGCTCGGCTTCGGTGCGGTGCCGGTGCGGCTGATGCTGCGCAGTCCGAAAAACCCCTTCGCCAGCGCGGACTAGCGCCGCTTCGCGCAGCCCCGGCGGCGGCGGTCAGTGGCCCTGCAGGCCTTAATCGGCCTCGCTGTCGCTCGCGGGGGCGGAGTTCAGCTGGACGTAATTCTCCAGCCCCATCCGCAGGATCATGTCGAACTGGGTTTCGAGGAAGTCGATATGCTCCTCCTCGTTGACCAGGATGTGCTTGAACAGCTCGCGGCTGACGAAATCGTGCACCTGCTCGCAATGGGCGATCGCCTCGCGCAGCAGCGGCACGGCCTCTTCCTCCAGCGCCAGATCGGCCTTGAGGATCTCCTCCACGCTTTCGCCGACCTTCAGCCGGTGGATCGCCTGGAAGTTGGGCAGCCCGCCCAGGAACAGGATCCGATCGGCCAGCTTGTCGGCATGCTTCATCTCGTCGATGGATTCGTGCCGCTCATACTCGGCCAGCCGCCTGACGCCCCAATTGTCGAGGACGCGGTAATGCAACCAGTACTGGTTGATCGCCGTCAGTTCATTGGTAAGCGCCTTGTTCAGGTACTCGATGGTCGTAGGATCGCCCTTCATCGTGGTCTTCCGTGTTGCGTCCGCACAATGTGCAGGCCGCAGCCGGCAAGGGCAAGGGCGCAGCCGCAAAAAACGGCGGGAAACCTAGCCTTTGAGACTGCCTTTCAAGAGCGGGTCAGGCGGCCTCGAGACGCGGCTCGCGCGTGAGCTGCCATTCCTCCCGCACGATCTCCTCGGCATCGTCGAGGCATTGGCGGCACTGGGGGCGCTTGCCCATCCGGGCGTAGATCGCCTCGACATCGCCGTGCCGGCCGGATGCCGTGGCTGCGGCCGCGCGGCGAAGCTCGTCTTCGCGGATGCCGTTGCAGATACAGATATACACAGGCCAGGGTCTCCCAAACTCCTTCGCGGAGACTAATGCGAACCGCTTGCAGTAGCAACATCTTTCCGCGCGCCGGCATCGGGAGCCGCCGGAAGCCCGTTTACCGCCGGTTTACCCTGACCTGCCATTCAGGGCCGCCTCGTGGGAGCGGCGGACGTCAGCAGGCTGCTCCGCGTCAACCGGCCCCTGCCAGCGGAGGATGATTCGCCATGACCTGCCCCACCCGCAGCCGAGTCGCATGGCTGATGGCGGTGGCGGTGGTGCTGTCCGGATGCTCGGGCGAATTGTCGCCGCGACTGCCGGGCGCCCCCAGCCCCATCGCGGATTCGGCCGCCGCGCACCATCATCAGGCGGTCGCGACGGCGGAGGCGGCGGTGCTGACCGCGCCGACCTCGCCCTCCGCGCGCGCCCGGCTGGGTGGCG
>JACIYY010000195.1 GCA_014359685.1 Porphyrobacter sp.
GCGCTGTCGCCGGTCGCGCGCGCATCCCACTTCTGGAACACAGGGTCGGTGGAGGCGACCGAGGACCAGGCGTAGTTGCCGTTGGTGCTGGTCACGCCATAGCGGCGCAGCGCGGTCAGCTCGCGCAGGCTGCGCCGGCCGTTGTCGCTGGTGGCGCCGCTGTTGGGGCGCTTGAAGTACCCGGCCCAGTTCTCCTCGCAGGTGAGGTTGGTGCCCCACAGCGTATGCCCGTTGGCGCAATTGTTGATCGTGCCGCGGCCCTGCGTGCCGTCGGTGGAATAGACGGTCCGCAGCAACTCGCTGCCGCGCGCCGGGCCGTGGAACACGGTCGGCGTGTTGGGGGTGATACGGCGGTTGAACGGGCTGTCCTGGACGTAGCTCCACTGCCGGTTGCCGGCATCGCGGTATTCGGTGACCGAGACGCCGTGGGCGTCGATCTCCTTGATCGCCTCTTCCGCCGGGCGCGGGCCGGTGCTGACATTGGTGGGGCCATTGGGGTGCAGGTACTGGACGTTCAGATTCTCGTGGTTCTGCACCATCAGGCCGCGCGTCGAGCTGTTGTCGTCGCGCGTGCCGCTGCCGCTGAGGCCGTAAAAATACAGCGCGTCGCCATGGTCGCCGATGCGCTGGGCGAAATTGGCGTCGGTGCCGTCATTGGCATAGGCGGACACGCCGGCGGCGATCGGGTCGCCCACCCGGGTCATCACGGTCACCGAATAGCCGGTCGGCACGGTCACCAGGTCGAGGCGGTTCTTGGCCACCGCGTCGAACGCCAGCGTGGCCGGGGTGACGGTGACGGTGGTGGTGGCAGAGGCGGTGTCGCCGTCGCCTTCGACCACGTCGAACGCGAACACCAGATCGGTGGGCGCGGCGACGCCGGGCGCCACGAAGGTGGCATTGTTGCCGTCGGCCGCCAGCGTCACCGGCGGGCCGCTGACCTGCCGCCAGGTGGCGGTGGTGGTGGAGGTGGAGGACACCGTCCCGGTCAGCGTCACATTGCGGCCGGCGCCGACGGTGGCATTGGCGCCGGCGCCGACGACCGGATTGTCACCGCCCGACAGGTCGAGGTCGCAGGCGCTCAGCACGCCGGTGCCGAGGAATGCGACGGCGGTCGCCTGAAGGCTGCCGAGCATGGTCTGGCGGCGCGAATAGCGTTCCTCCGCCAGGCTTTCCAGCGAGCGGCGCAGCATGGGGTTGGTGTCGGTATCGCCATCCGAATAGCCGCGCACGATGGCGCCGGCGGTGCCGTTCATCTTCATCATTCAACCCCCTCATGACCTGCTGGCCGGATGGGGGCGGATTATCGGCCTGTTGTGACAATTTGCCGGGGGCTATCTGACCGAAATGTGACCGCGCGTATTACGGCGCCACCGGCTGGGCGCGGTCGCGCTCGGCCCGGCTGGCCTTGGCGGCACTGGTGCGCAGCTGGCCGCAGGCGGCGTCGATGTCGCGCCCGCGCGGGGTGCGGATCGGGGCGGAGATTCCGCCCGCGAACACGATCTCCGAAAAGCGCCGGATCCGCTCGGGCGAAGAGCATTCGTAGGGCGCGCCGGGCCAGGGGTTGAACGGGATCAGGTTGACCTTGGCCGGCAGGTTGTGGGCGCGCAGCAGCCGGACCAGCTCGCGCGCATCGGCATCGCTGTCGTTCCGGCCCTTCAGCATCACATATTCGAAGGTGATCCGCCGCGCGTTGGACGCGCCGGGATAGGCGGCGCAGGCTGCCAGCAGCTCGTCGATGCCGTATTTGCGGTTGAGCGGCACGATCTCGTCGCGCACCTGTTTGGTCACGGCATGGAGCGAGACCGCGAGATTGACCCCGATCTCCTCACCGCAGCGCGCCATCATCGGCACCACCCCGCTGGTCGACAGCGTGATCCGCCGTTTCGACAGCGCCAGCCCGTCGCCGTCCATCACCAGCTTCAGCGCGTCGCGGACATGGTCGAAATTGTACAGCGGCTCGCCCATGCCCATCATCACGATGTTGGTCAGCAGGCGGCCGTCGGCGGTGTAGGCGGGTCCGTCATCCTCGGCCCCGTCCCCATCCTCCTCGCCGTGCTCGTCATGCGGGACGCGGGGCGCCGCCTGGTGCGGCCATTCGCCGAGCGAGTCGCGGGCCAGCATCACCTGGCCGACGATCTCGCCGGGCGTCAGGTTGCGGACCAGCGCCATGGTCCCGGTGTGGCAGAACCGGCAGTTGAGCGTGCAGCCGACCTGGCTCGACACGCACAGAGTGCCCCGGTCGGCGTCGGGGATGAAGACCATCTCGTAATCGTGGCCATCGGCGGTCCGCAGCAGCCATTTGCGCGTGCCGTCGGCCGAATGCTGCGCCTCCACCACCTCGGGCCGGCCGATCGCGAAGCGCTCCGCCAGCCACGGGCGCATGGGCTTGGCGATGTCGGTCATGGCGGCAAAATCGGTGACCCCGCGATGGTAGAGCCAGTGATAGACCTGTCGGGCGCGCAGCCGCGCCGCGCGCGCGTCCATCCCGGCGGCGGCGAACAGCTCAGCAATGCGCGGGCGGGCCAGCCCGATCAGGTCGATCCGCCCGTCGGCGCGCGGCGTCACCCCGTCTACGAGTGCGGGGCGGGCGACGGGGACCGGGTCGGTGGCGCCGGGGATCGGCATCAGGGCGGTGTCTGGCATGGCCCGCGATATAGGCGCTGCCCGCCGCGCTGCCAAATCCGCGCCTGCGAACCGCCGGGCGGCATCCCGGTTCCCGCTGCCGGTCGACGCGGCACAACGGGCCGTCGAAGCGATTGTTGCGTAAACGCAACAGTGTTTTTGTTGCCTAAGGTTCAGGAAACCAGAGCCTTTCCGCCGGCATTGTGGGGGTCCGTGGCAAACATGCCGCGCTTGAAGACCATTTGGAGCATCACATCATGAAGAAGGTTTTGTCCCTCCTCGCCGCGACATCGGCGGTGGCGATTGCCGCGCCCGCGCTGGCGCAGGAGAACCCCGCATTCACCGGTCCGCGCATCGAGGCGCTGGTCGGCTATGACAGCGTGCGCCCCGGCAGCTCGCAGGACATCGACAATGCCGACGACCTCGATCAGTCGCTCGACGACATCGCCTATGGCGTCGGCGCCGGCTACGACTTCGCCTGGGGCGGCGCAGTGGTCGGCGTGGAAGGCGAATATCTCTGGTCCGAAGCCAAGAGCGATTACGACCTCGCCGCGATCCGGACCTTCGGGGTCAGCAATGTCGATGCCGGCGAAGACCTCTATATCGGCCTGCGCGCCGGTTTCCTGGCGACCCCGCAGACGCTGATCTACGCCAAGGGCGGCTACACCAATGCCAGCTTCGACGTGCTGGCGACGGACAATGTGACCGACACCCGCAGCGACATCGACCTCGACGGCTGGCGGATCGGCGCGGGCGTGGAATATGCGATGACCCCCAACGTGTTCGTGAAGGGCGAATATCGCTATTCCAATTACGGCGAGGGCGAGTTCGAAGGTCCGTCCGGAACCGAGAGCGACCGCTTCGACATCGACGCCGACCGCCACCAGGTGATGCTGGGCCTCGGCTACCGCTTCTAGGCACTCGCTGCCAAGCGGCAGGGCGCGGGGGAAAGGCTCCCCCGCGCCCTTTCCTTTGAACAATTTTAACA
>JACIYY010000196.1 GCA_014359685.1 Porphyrobacter sp.
AGCGCCGTGTGCGCGAAGGCGCCGGGGGCGCTGTCCCATTCGTCCTTGCCGGCAAGCGCGGCGACGCGCTCCCCCCATTCGACGCGGGTGCCGGCCTTGTCCGCCAGCCCCGCTGCCAGCGTCGCCCGCGCGGTGTCGCCGCCATTGGCCGCCAGCCATTGGGCGATGTCGGTGGTGGCGCGGGCGATGTCGGCCTGCGGCCGGGCGCGGCGCACATCCTCCTGCCATTCGCTCCACAGCGCGCCGTAGAGGCTCTGCGCGTTCTCGCGCGCCTCCGGCGACATGCCGGTCAGGATGTAGGGTTCCACCGCGCTCTTGTAGGTGCCGACGCGATAGACACGGGCATTGACCCGCAGCCGATCGAGCAGCCCGGCGTAATAGAGCCGCTCGCCACCCGGCCCGCCGATCGCCGCCCCGCCCATCGGATCGACCCACACCTCGCTGGCATGGGCCGCCAGCTGCATCGCGTCGTCGGTGTAGGCGATGGCATAGGCGAGCACCGGCTTGCCGCCCGCGCGCACCCGGTCCAATGCGGCGCCGATGGTCTCCAGATGGACTTGTCCCCCGCCAACGAAGGTGGAGAGGTCGAGCGCGACCAGCGTGATCCGCTCATCCTCCGCGGCCGCGTCGATCGCGCGCACCAGGTCGCGCGCGGCATATTCGCGCACCGGGATCGCGGAGCCGAGCAGCAGCCCGAGCGGATCGAGCGGGGCGGGCTCCTCCACCACCGTCCCGTCCAGCGCCAGCAGCAGCGCGCCCTCGCGCACCGCATCGGCGCTGGGCCGCGCGCTGAGGATGGCGAACAGCAGGGCGAAGAACAGCAGCAGGAAGACCAGCGACAGCCCGTCCTTGATGCCGACCAGCAGCCGCCATACCTTGCCTGCAAATGTCATGTCCGTATCCGCTCGCTCGATCGTGTCGCTCGCGCCCATGTAGCGAGCGGCAGGGCGGTGCGCCACCCGCAGGCCGGCCGCCTGCCCGGCAGGTGCTTGCAGGCCGCCCGGCGGGGCAGTAAGCCCCGGCCCAGATGCCACCGCCCGGACCCTCCGCCGCCCCCGGCCGCTACCCGGCCGGCGCGCTGGCCTTCCCGCATCGCGGCCTGCTCGGCATCGGCGAATTGCAGCGGCACGAGATCCTGTTCCTGCTGGACGAGGCCGAACAATGGGTGGCGCTCAACCGCCGCCCGGCCAAGCACGCCGACCTGCTGGCCGGCCTGACGATCATCAACGCCTTCTTCGAAAACTCCACCCGCACGCTGCTCAGCTTCGAGATCGCGGGCAAGCGGCTGGGCGCCGACGTGGTCAACATGCACGCCGCGCAGTCGAGCGTGAAGAAGGGCGAGACGCTGATCGACACGGCGGTGACGCTGAACGCGATGCGCGCCGATGCGATCGTGATCCGCCACGGATCGTCGGGGGCGGTGCGGCTGATCGCCGACAAGGTGGCGTGCCCGGTGATCAATGCCGGCGACGGGCAGCACGAGCATCCGACCCAGGCGCTGCTCGATGCGCTGGCGCTGCGCCATGCGCTGCGGGCGCGCGGTCGCGAGGAGTTGAGCGGGCTGGTGGTGACGATCTGCGGCGACATCCGCCACAGCCGCGTCGCGCGCTCCAACATCCTGTGCCTGCAGGCGCTGGGGGCGGTGGTGCGCGTCTGCGCCCCGCCGGCGCTGATGCCCGACGCGATCGCGGCCATGGGCGCGCAGCCGTTCCACGATTTCGACACCGCCCTTCGCGGGGCCGAGGTGGTGATGATGCTGCGCTTGCAGAGCGAGCGGATGGAGGGCCAGTTCGTGCCTTCCGAACGGGAGTTCCGGCACCTGTTCGGCCTGACGCCCGAGCGGCTGGCGCGCGCGACGCCCGATGCGCTGGTGATGCATCCCGGACCGATGAACCGGGGCGTGGAGATCGACAGCATCGTCGCCGACCTGCCGGACCGCTCGCTGATCACCACGCAGGTGGAGATGGGCGTCGCCATCCGCATGGCGTGCCTCGACGTGCTGACCCGTAGGGTGCGCGGGGTGCCGGGGTGGGGCGCGGACGGAGCGCACGGCGACGCTGGCGGACGCTGGGTGTGAAGCAGCAGCGCCCGCTCACCATCACCGGCGCACGGCTGGTGACCCGCACGGGCCTGCGCGCCGGGTCGATCCGCTGCGTCGCGGGGATCATCGCCGAGATCGGCGAGTTCGCGCCCCACGATGGCGACGAGACGCTGGCCGCGCACGGCCTGCTGGCCGCGCCCGGCCTGGTCGATTTCGGCGTCTTCGCGGTCGACAAGCCGGCGTTCCATTTCGGCGGCATAACCCGCGCGGCGCTGATGCCCGATCAGCCGCCGCCGCTCGATCATCCGGCGCGGGTGCGCTTTGCCGCGCAGAGCGGCAAGCCGGACTTCTGGGTCCACCCGCTCGCCGCCGCGACCATCGGCCTTGCCGGGGAACGGCTCGCCGAACTGGCGCTGATGCGCGAGGCCGGGGCTCGCGGTGTCGCCACCGGCCGGCGCTGGATCGCCGATAGCGGCGTCATGCTGCGGCTGCTGCAATATGCGGCGATGCTGGGGCTGGTGGTCGTCTCGCACGCCGAGGACGCCGGGCTGACCGGAGCCGCCGCCGCCACCGCCGGCGAGATGGCCACCCGGCTCGGCCTGCCCAGCGCCCCGGCCGAGGCCGAGGCCCTGGCGGTGGCGCGCGACATCGCGCTGGCCGAGATCGCCGGCGCGCGGCTGCATCTGCGGCAGGTGACGACACGCGCCGCGCTCGACCTGGTACGCGCGGCCAAGGCGCGCGGCGTGGCGGTGACGGCGGGGGTGACGCCCGCGCATTTCATGCTGTCGGACCTCGCGGTGAAGGATTTCCGCACCTTCGCCCGCCTCTCCCCCCCGTTGCGCGAGGAGGCGGACCGGCAGGCGGTGGTGGCGGCGATCGGCGACGGCACGATCGACATCATCGCCAGCGGCCACGATCCGCGCGGGCCGGAGGACAAGCGGCTACCCTTCGCCGATGCCGCGCCGGGCATGGCCGGGGCGGAGACGCTGCTCGCCATGGTGCTGACGCTGGTGCGGGACGGGGTGATCGCA
>JACIYY010000197.1 GCA_014359685.1 Porphyrobacter sp.
ATAACGAGCCGTCCGTCGGCTATGACGACGACGGATGGTCGGGGTCCACATGCAGGCTCCAGCCAGGTCTCAGCAACCCTCTGGAATCAGCCAAACCCCGGCCACTCAACCCTTTTCGACACAGCATCTGAAATCACTCGCCCGCCCTATGACCGGAGGCGGCTTTGCTATGCAAGCGATCGCACGGACGAGGAAGGGGCATTGATCGAGCCATTCATGCCGGCACGAAGCAAGGTGGACCGCCCCGCAAGACGAACCTGCAAGAGGTCTGGAATGCGATCCTGTATATCACGGCTGCGGGCTGCCAGCGGGCGATCCTGCCCCGGGACTTTCCACCCTTCACGACCGTTCAGCACTATTTCTACCGGTTGCGCGACAGCGGCGTGCTCGCTGTCATCAACGAGACGTTGGTCATGGCGGCGCGGGCACTGTGTCCGGGCGCGCGGCCGAACCGACGGCGGGCGTCATCGACAGCCAGAGCGTGAAGACCACGCAAAGCGGCGGATCGAGCGGCTGTGACGCAGGCAAGAAGATCAAGGGCCGCAAGCGCCATATCGTCACCGATACCGAGGGCAACATGCTCGGCGCGATCACGCATCCGGCCAACGTTCAGGACAGGGACGGCGCGCCGGACGTCGTCGCCTATGCGCGGGAGAGTTTGCCGACACTGGCGCATCTGTTCGCCGATGGCGGCTATGCCGGGAAAAAGCTGGAGATGTGCCCTGCACGATATGCACGGTCCGACGAGCGAGATCGTCAAGCGACCGGACGGCGAGGGCTTCGTCGCAATCGCGAGGCGCTGGGTCGTCGAACGCTTCTTCGCCTGGCTCGGGCGCCTGGCTCGGCACTGCTGCCAGACTTGAAACCCGCCCCGCCAAATACCGACGCCTGACCAACCGCAGCCCTGACCGGATGGATACTTCGTCACGACATCGAAGTTCACTCCAAGCGCGGTCTCAACGGCGGCCGGCTTGAGCAAACGAATCGTGCTGATCGACGGACAGATGCCCGGGAAGCTGATGATCCGCTATGACGTAGGGTGCAGGATAGAAGAGCAACTCTTGATCAAGAGTCTGGATGAAGAGGTCTTCGAGTTTGGAGCCCCCCGCGGGATGATCATGCGGCCCGGCCACCCGCAACGAAAGCTCAAAGCGCGGCGATCAGCCGGGCCAACCGCGTCCATGCCCCGCCACCTTCCAGCCCCGCAGGAAATGCGGGCGCCGCGCCGACGCGCGGGCATTCGAGGCAGCGGGCCTGGGCGCCGCGCACCGCCAGCAGGCCCTCCAGGTCGGCCAGCGCCCGCGCCGCCAGGTCCCGCTCGCTGCGGGCGAACAGGGCGAACAGGTCGCCGCCGGCTGTCCGGTCGGAGGCGGGCTGGAGCAGCTGCGCGAGCATCGGGGCGAACCCTCCCTGGTCCGCGCCCAGATAGACCGCCTGCCAGCCGTCCTCCGCCAGCCCGGCGCGGCTGGCGGTCCAGGCCAGCGCGGCCTCAATCCCGCCGAACTGGTCGACCAGCCCCAGCTGTCGGGCGCTGCCGCCGTCCCAGACGCGGCCCTGCCCCAGCGCATCGGCGCGGGCCCGGCTGATCCCGCGCGACTGTGCCACCAGCCCCAGGAACCGCTGATAGCCGGAGGAGACGGTCGCCTGCAGCAGCGCGTCGGTCTCCGCGTTCAGGCCCGCGAGCAGGTCGGGCTGGCCCGACAAGGGCGTGGTCGTGACGCCGTCGCTGGTCACGCCCCAGCCGGCCAGCGTGTCCTCGAAGGTCGGAATGACCCCGAAGATGCCGATCGAGCCGGTCACCGTCGCCGGCTCGGCGAAGATGCGATCGGCCGGGGTGGAGACCCAGTAGCCGCCGCTCGCCGCGACATTGGCCATGGACACGGCGATGGGGATGCCTTGCGCCTTGTGCCGCAGGATCGCCCGGCGGATCGCTTCGGAGCCCGTCACCGTGCCGCCCGGCGAATCGACCCTCACCACAAGCCCTGCCAGGCCATCGTCGAGCGCATCGTCGAGCAGGCGCGCGATCCGCTGCGCCCCGGCCTCGCCCGGGCCGGCCTCGCCGTCGCTGATCTCGCCGGCGATGGTGATCACGCCGATCCGCGCCGGCCCGCCGCCGATCATGCCGGCGGCGGGCAGATCGCCGATTGCGGCGAGCCTGG
>JACIYY010000198.1 GCA_014359685.1 Porphyrobacter sp.
GATGGATCGGCTGGAATGGACCGCTACCAACTCGGTGACTGGCGAAATCTACCTGACGCTGACCAACAACAACGCCTCGCTGCGGCCGCTAACCGGCACCGACGCGGCCAATCCGCGCCACTACAACGATCCCAAGGGCACCAGCGCGCAATACGGCAATCCCAACGGGCACATCATCCGCCTGCGCGAGAATGCCGACGATCCGGCGGCGACCACCTTCACCTGGGACATCTACCTGTTCGGGGCGGATTCGGCGCAGGCCGACCCGGCCAATGTCAACCTGTCGGGGCTGGGCGCCGACAACGATTTCTCCAGCCCCGACGGGCTGTGGTTCTCGCGCCCGCAGAACCCCGCCGGGCAGGGCAAGCCGCTGCTGTGGATCCAGACCGATGACGGCGCCTTCACCGACGTCACCAACAACCAGATGCTGGCGGCGCTTCCGGGCAGCGTCGGCGATGGCGCGACCAGGACCATCACCAATGTCGGCTCCGGCGGCGCCACCGCGCAACAGACCACCCGCGTCGGGGCTGCCGCCACCCCGGCGACGCTGAAGCGCTTCCTGGTGGGGCCGCTGGAATGCGAGATCACCGGCGTCGACACCACCCCCGACGGCCGGACGCTGTTCGTCGGCATCCAGCATCCGGGCGAGGACGGCGAGCCCGATGCGCCGAGCAGCAACTGGCCGCAGAGCCAGGCCGGCAATGCCAGCGGGCGCCCGCGCTCCGCGATCGTGGCGATCACCAAGGACGATGGCGGCATCGTCGGCATCTGATCCGGCCTGCCGCCGCGCCGCGCCCCTCCTCCGCTGCAACCGGGCCTGACGCTGGAGGAGGGCGAGTCGCACGCGCGGCCGGCGGGCGGCCGCGACGGCCGCCGGCGGTCAGCGCAGCTGCATGTTCCGGCTCTCGGCCGGGATGTGCAGCATCAATCCGTCCATCGTCCGGTCGATGACGATCTGGCACGACAGGCGGCTGGTGCGGCTGACCCCGGCCGCCAGGTCGAGCATGTCCTCCTCGTCCTCGCTGGCGGGGGGCAGGCGCGAGAACCATTCGCTGGCGATGATGACGTGGCAGGTGGAACAGGCCATCTGCCCTTCGCAGGTTCCCTCCAGCGGCATCCCGGCAGCCTGCGCGACCTCCAGCAGGCGGTCGCCCTCGGCGGCGCGGACGGTGGCCATGGCCCCGCCGGGGCCGGTGAAGTGGAGTGTAACATAGGTCATTGCTGCAATGCAGCAGCAGTAAGCATTTCCGCCGCGCGTTCAAGCGCTTCCATCGTGGTGTAGCGGCCGAAGCCGAGCCGGATCGATCCGCGCGCCTGTTCGGGCGACAGGCCGATTACCGCCAGCACATGGCTCGGCCGGCCGCTGCCGC
>JACIYY010000199.1 GCA_014359685.1 Porphyrobacter sp.
CGACGGCGGAGGCGGCGGTGCTGACCGCGCCGACCTCGCCCTCCGCGCGCGCCCGGCTGGGTGGCGCCTATCTTGCCGCCGGGCGGTTCCGCGCGGCGGCGCAGGTGCTTGCCGATGCGGTCGCCCTCGGCGACACCGGCGCGCCGACTGCGCTGCGGCTGGCGCTGGCGCTGATCGGCGACGCCCGGCCGGACGCCGCGACGGCGCTGCTGGTGCAGCGGGCGCAGGATCTGCCGGCCGCCGATCTCGGCCTGGCGCTGGCGCTGGCCGGGGAGGCTCAGGCCGCCATCCAGGTGCTCGAAACGGCGGTGCGCGAGGATCTGGGCAGCCCGGCGCTGCGGCAGAATCTCGCCCTCGCCTACGCCCTTGCCGGCCGCTGGCGGGAGGCGCGGCTGATGGCGGGGCTCGACCTGCCGGCAGAGAAGATCGGCCCGCGGATCGAACGCTGGGCGGCGATGGCGCAGGCCGGCGCCTCGGCGCAGCGCCTCGCGCTCCTACTGCGCGTGCCCCTTGCCCCCTCCGACGAAGGGTTGCCCGCCGCGCTGGCGCTGCCCGCCCGGCCGGTCGAAGCCCCTGCCCTGGTGGCGACGGCCGCCGAGCCGGCCGCGCCGGCCCCGATGCCGGCCCCGGTGCCGGCGGTCAGCCAGCAAGCCGCCCCTGCGGCAGCGGCGGCAGCGGCGCCACGGATGATCCCGGCCGCGCTTGCCGTCGCTGCAGACGCGCCGGCTGCCCTCCTCACCCCGCCATCGGCGCCGCCGCCAGCGCTGGAGCAACCGCCACGCTCTCGTCCGCGCGCGCTCCTGCGCCGGCACGGCCGGAAGGGCGCTGCCCGCTGGTAGCGAGCCTCAGCTCTCGACCCGCACCCCGCCCTTCCACAGCGCGGTGACCCGCCCCTCGACCGGCTGACGGTCGAACGGCGTGTTCCCGGCGGCAGCCGCCATGCGGCTCGAATCGACCACCCACGGCCGGCTGGGGTCGATCAGCGCGAGGTCGGCCTCCGCCCCGGCGCGCAGCTCCCCGGCCTCCACCCCCAGCAGCCGCGCCGGGTTGCGGGCGACAAGGTCGAAGGCCCGCTCCATTGCGATCACCCCGTCCCGCACCAGCGTCAGCACCATGGCGAGCAGCGTCTCCGCCCCGGCCA
>JACIYY010000002.1 GCA_014359685.1 Porphyrobacter sp.
AGCGGCTCCGGCGGCACGCCGTCCAGCCGGAAGGCCTCCAGCGGCATCGGCAGCGGGGAATCCTCCTTCAGCTGAACCAGCCTGCGGCTGAGCTCGGCCATCGCGCGCCCTTCGATCAGCCGGTCGCGCAGCTTGCCCGGCTTCATCGACGGCGCAGCATCGAGCGCGGCGGCGAGCGAGCCGTAGTCCTGGATCAGTTTGGAGGCGGTCTTGGGGCCGATGCCGAAGATGCCCGGCACATTGTCCACGCTGTCGCCCATCAGCGCGAGCACGTCGCCGACCAGCTCCGGCCCGACGCCGAACTTCTCCACGACCTCGGGCACGCCGATGCGCTGGTTCTTCATCGTGTCGAGCATGTCGATGCAGCCGCCCTGGACCCCATCGGCCGGCTCGGCGCAGCGGCCGACGAGCTGCATCAGGTCCTTGTCGCTGGAGACGATGGTGACATCCCAGCCGCGCCTTGTCGCCTCGCGCGCATAGGAGGCGATGAGGTCGTCCGCCTCCAGCCCGGCCTCCTCGATGCAGGGGATCGAGAAGGCGCGGGTGGCATCGCGGATCAGCGGAAATTGCGGCACCAGGTCGGCCGGCGGTTCGGGCCGGTTGGCCTTGTAGGCTTCGTAAAGGTCGTTGCGGAAGCTGGTGCTGCCCTTGTCGAGGATCACCGCCAGGTGCGTCGGGCCGTCGGCCTTGTCGAGATCCTCGGCCAGCTTCCACAGCATGGTGGTATAGCCGTAGACCGCCCCGACCGGGGTTCCCTGCGGATCGGTCAGCGGGGGCAGCCGGTGATAGGCGCGGAAGATGTAGGCCGAGCCGTCGACCAGATAGAGATGCTGCTTGCCGCTTGCGGGGGATGCCATCGCTGCCTGCTAGCAGCGGGCGGGGCGTCGGTCAGCCGCTTTCCGCGCTGGGTGGGGGCGATCGGGCTCGGCGAGAACCGCCGCCACGATTCCGCCGCAATCGGCTTGCCTTGCCACAAAGTTGCCATTATTGGACGGCGCGAGTTCGCCGCGCTCGCGGGGAATTTCGCGCCCGCCGGCATGGCTGGTGACGTTGTTTGCAAATCAAGGATTGATGCTCATGCGCAAGATCATTCTCGCCGCCGCCATCGCGGGCGCCGCCCTGTCGCTCGCCGCCTGCTCGGAAGGCACCGAAGAGGCCGCCGGCGACGCCATCGATTCGGCAGCCGCCGATGCCGAGGCCAATCTGGACGCCGCCGGCGAAGCCGCCGAGGGCGCGGTCGCCGAAGCCGGTGCCGAGATCGACGAGGCGGGCGCCGAGATCGACGACGCAGCCGAGACCGCCGAGGCCGATCTGCAGGACGAGCCGGTCGAGGAAGCCGCCGTCGACTGATCGACCGCTCTGGCTGAATGAAAGGGGGCGCGGCCATGCGGTCGCGCCCCTTTTTGATTGCG
>JACIYY010000020.1 GCA_014359685.1 Porphyrobacter sp.
GTGGAGGGCTGAGGACATGGCCAGACTGACCAAGCGGCAGAAGCTCTATGCCGAGCGTGTCGATGCCGAGAAGCTCTACGGCTTCGAAGAGGCGCTTTCGACGCTGCGCGAGCTCGCCAGCAAGAAGTTCGACGAGACGGTGGAAGTGGCGCTGAATCTCGGCGTCGATCCGCGCCACGCCGACCAGATGGTGCGCGGCATGGTGTCGCTGCCCTCGGGCACCGGCAAGGATGTGCGCGTCGCGGTGTTCGCCCGCGGCGACAAGGCGGCGGAGGCCGAGGCAGCCGGCGCCGACCGCGTCGGGGCCGAGGATCTGATGGAGGACATGCAGGCCGGCAACACCGATTACGACCGCGTGATCGCCACCCCGGACATGATGGGCGTGGTCGGCCGGCTCGGCAAGCTGCTCGGCCCCAAGGGCCTGATGCCCAACCCCAAGCTGGGCACCGTCACCCCCAATGTGGCGCAGGCGGTCAAGGATGCCAAGGGCGGCCAGGTCGAATTCCGGGTCGAAAAGCAGGGCATCATCCATTCGGGGATCGGCAAGATCAGCTTCTCCGACGATGCGTTGAAGAGCAATTTCCGCGCCTTCACCGACGCGATCGTCAAGGCCAAGCCGAGTGGCGCCAAGGGCAAGTATCTGCGCAAGGTCTCGCTCACCAGCACGATGGGGCCGGGCCTGAAGATCGACCTTGCGGAGGTCGAGGGCGCCTGACCCTGCCACCGCCCGGATCGAATGGCGGGCATCGAACAGGGGGCCGGGAGGGGAGACCTTCCCGGCCCCTTTTCGTTGCCGGGCGGGATTACGGGACCAGGCGCGGCGCGGCCCGTCGCTTGCGACCCGCCGCGCGGCGCCCGGAAAGCATCGCCCGCTCGTGCGTTGAGGAGGGACACGCACTGCCCTGACCCCGCCCTGAAACCACAAGGTAAAGCCCATGACCGGTTGGCTCTGGAGCCTCGCCACGATCCTCGGCCCGATCCTGCTGATGGCGGCGATCGTCTACGCCATCATCCGCAACCGCAGCGGCTCGCGCGCCGAGGTCGAGCGGGCCGAACGCGGCGCGGTGGACCTGCGCAAGGATTTGGACCG
>JACIYY010000200.1 GCA_014359685.1 Porphyrobacter sp.
CTGGCAAGCGCCAGCGCCGCCACCGCCAGCAGATCGGCGTGCGGCAGGCGATGCTCCGCCTCGGCCAGCCTCATCGACGGCATCGGCTGAGGCAGGCGCTCATTCGGCGGGCCTCAGCCGGCCTGCGCGCGATGTGCGGCGGCTCCACCGCCGCGCCACCAGCAGCCGCCAGACGAGCGCGGCCACGGCCCAGCCGATCGCCGCACTCAGCAATGACAGCACCAGGAAGCCGAAGGCGGTGACGCCCGCCGTCTCCAGGAACCAGCCGAAGCTCTCCCACCGCCCGCTCATCAAGGCTGCCTGCGCGGCGCCGCCGACCGCTACCGCGTCGATCCGCAGCACGAAGGCACCGACCCGGTTCGCCACCAGCAGCCAGAACGGCAAGGTGAAGGGGTTGGTGACGAAGGTGACCAGCGCCGCCATCGGGACGTTGGCCCGCGCCGGCAGCGCCAGGAACGCGGCGAGGAAGATCTGCCCGACCGGCACGATGAAGCCCGAAAACAACCCCAGCGCGACTCCGCGCGGAACCGAACGGCGGGTGAAGCGCCACAGTTCGGGGCTGAGGAAGCGGTGGGCGATCGGCGCCAGCCAGCGGTTTCCCGCCATGTCCTCGCGCTTGGGCATGCGCGGCTTCCACCATCTGTCACCCTGATCGGCCATCGAGCGCGTCCATACATTGTTCGGCGGGCACCGGAAGCGCAGCCATAGCGCCGGAGCGGAAACGACCGCTGAATGCCCGCCTCAGCCGCGATCGCGCAGAAGTCGCGCCTTGTCGCGCTTCCAGTCGCGGTCCTTGATCGTCTGGCGCTTGTCATGCGTCTGCTTGCCGCGCGCCAGCGCCAGCTCCACCTTGGCCCGGCCCCGGCTGTTGAAATAGACCATCAGCGGGATCAGCGTCATCCCCTTGCGCTCGACCGCGCCGACCATCTTCTCGATTTCGCGCTGGTGCAGCAGCAGCTTGCGGGGCCGCTTGGGTTCGTGGTTGAAGCGGTTGCCATGGCTGAATTCGGGCACGTTGGCGTTGACCAGCCAGGCCTCGCCATTGCGGATCTCGGCATAGGATTCGGCGATCGAGCCCTCCCCCCCGCGCAGGCTCTTCACCTCGGTCCCGCTGAGCGCGATCCCGGCCTCGAAGGTGTCCTCGATGAAATAGTCGAACCGCGCGCGCCGGTTCTCGGCGACGATCTTCTGCTTGTCGAAGGTGGCGGGTTTGGGGCGGGCCATGGGGAGCGGGCATCTAGGGCTTCGTGCGCGAATGCGAAAGAGCCGCGCACCAAACCAGTGAAACGCCCGGCCAGCTGTTGCGTCCTGCGCCGTCGCGCCGCCTCAGCCCTCGGCCAGCCTCGCCATCGCCGCATCGACCGCGGCCCGCGCCGTGGCGCTGGCGGGGACCAGCGGCAGGCGCACCTCCTCGGCCAGCCAGTCGTGCAGCCGGCTGAGGGCATATTTGGTCGGCGTCGGGCTGGCATCGGCGAACAAGGCGCGGTGGAGCGGGAACAGCCGTTCGTTGAGCGCGCGGGCGCGGGCGAAATCGCCGGCGGCCGCGGCGGCATGGAATGCGGCGCACGGGCCGGGCGCGACGTTCGCCGTCACCGAGATGCAGCCCACCTGCCCCACCGCATAGCCGGGCAGCGCCAGCGGATCGTCGCCCGATAGCTGGCAGAAGCCCTCGCCCGCGCCGATCCGGTGCTCGACCACGCGGGCCAGATCGCCGCTCGCATCCTTCAGCGCCACGATCCGGTCGGGGTAGCGCCGCGCCAGCTCGACCACCGTGGCCGGCGCGATGTCGGTGACGGTGCGGCCGGGCACGTTGTAGAGCACGATCGGCAGCGCGCTCGCCTCTGCCAGCGCGCCGAAATGGGCCAGCAGCCCCTCCTGGCTCGGGCGGTTGTAATAGGGGGCGACGCACAGCGCGGCATCGGCGCCGCTCTGTGCCGCGCGGGCCAGATGGGTCAGCGCGGTGCGGGTATCGTTGCTGCCGCAACCGGCGATCACCGGCACCCGGCCGCCGGCCTGTTCGACCACCACGCGGATCACGCGATGGTGCTCCTCGTGGTCGAGCGTCGAGGCTTCGCCGGTGGTTCCGCACGGGACCAGCGCCGAAGAGCCTTGCTCGATCTGCCACTCGACCAGCCGCCGCAGCGCCGCCTCGTCCACCGCCCCGTTGCGGAACGGCGTGACCAGCGCGGGAATTGAACCAGAGAACATTGCGCGGCTCCCGCGTGACAGACTAACCGTGACGGCCCTTAGCGGCCCTGTGCCCCGGGATCACCCCCTTCCGTTAAGCGCCCGATAAGGAGCCACCCGCCACGATGCCCGCCATGATCCGATCGCATCTTCCCGCCCTCCTCGTCGCCACCGCGCTCACCTCGTCCGCCCCGCTGGCCGCGCAGGACGGCGCGGCGGCATGGGACCAGGCCCGCGCCAGCCTGGTCGCCAGCCAGCCCGGCCCGATGGCCGGCGCCATCGCGCAGTGGGAGGCGCTGAGCAGCAGCGCGAGCTTCTCCTTCATCGATTATGCCGGCTTCCTGATGGCCTATCCCGGCTTCCCCGACGAAGCGCGCCTGCGCTCCTATGCGGAGGCGCGACTGGAGGAGGAATTCGCACCGCCCGAACGGATCGTCGCCTTCTTCGACCGCTATCCCCCGCTCACCAACCCGGCCCGCGCACATTATGCGCTGGCGCTGATGAGCCAGCGCCCGCAGGACGCCGCGGCGCAGGCGCGCGAGGCCTGGCGCGGCGGGGCGATGAGCGACACCGCTGCCGCCACCATCCTCGCCGCCTTCGGCGGAACCTTCACCCCGCAGGACCACGATGCCCGGATGGACGCGTTGCTGTGGCAGCGGGAACGGGCAGCGGCCGAGCAGCAGCTGGCCTGGACCACGCCGCAGGCGCAGCCGGTGTTCATGGCGCGGCTCGCGATCCTGCAGGGCGGCGATGGCGCGATCGCCGACGGGCGGGCGCTGGCCGACCCCGGCTACCTCTACAATCGCAGCCGCGAGCTGCGGCTGGAGGGCCGCCCGCAGGAGGCGGTCTCGCTGCTGTCCTACCGCCCCCCGCTGGCGCGCCTGCCCTTCGACCAGACGGCGTGGGTGGAAGAGCAGCTCGCGGTTGCGCGGATCGGCGATGCCCGCGCGGCGCAGGCGATCGCCGCGCGCGTGGACGAGGCCTTCGCGCCGGGCACCGACATCTCGACGCTGGGCTACAAGCTGCGCGACGATTACACCTCGCTGATGTGGGTCGGCGCCACCCGCGCGCTGTGGGAGCTGGGCGATGCCGCCGGGGCCGCGCCGCTGTTCTACCGTTACGGCGCGGCCGCGCGCACCCCGCCGACCCGCTCCAAGGGCTTCTACTGGGCCGGCTATGCCGCCGCCCGCGCCGGCGACGCCCCGGGGGCGCAGCGTTATTACGAGATGGCCGGACAATATGCCGATCGCTTCTACGGCCAGCTGGCGCTTGCCGAGATGGGCCGGCCGATCCCCGCTTTCGCTGCCGCCCCGCAGGCCGAGCCGAGCGCGGCCGAGCGCGCCGCCTTCCGCGCCAAGCCGATCACCGCCGCCGTGATGGAGGTCGCCCGCGATGCGCCGTGGCGCACCGGCATCCGCTTCTATCGCGAGATCGCCGATCAGGCCGAGACCCTGGGCGAACACCTGCTGGTGGCCGAGCTGGCACGCGAGATCGGCCGCCGCGACCTCGCGGTGAACGTGGCCGAAGCCGCCGCCGCCGATGGGCATGACGGCTTCACCCAGATCGGCTTCCCCCGGCTGGTGGTGCCGCCCGGCACCGACTGGACGATGGTTCACGCCATCGCCCGGCAGGAAAGCCAGTTCGCGCAGAACGCCGTCAGCCATGCCGGCGCGCGCGGGCTGATGCAGCTGATGCCCGGCACCGCGCAGGAGGAGGCGGAAAAGGCCGGCATCCAGTACCTGCAGGCCTCGCTGATCGAGGATGCCGGCTACAATCTGCGGCTGGGCAGCAACCATATCCAGCGGCTCTATGCCCGCTACGGCAGCTGGCCGCTGGCGATTGCCGCCTACAATGCCGGGCCGGGCAACGTGAACAAATGGCTGCGCGACAACGGCGATCCGCGCACGGGGGCGGTCGGCTGGGTCGAATGGATCGAGAAGATCCCCTTCTTCGAAACCAAGAACTACGTCACCCGGGTGATCGAGAACGCGGTCGTCTACGAACATCTCTATCCGGACCAGACCAGCGCCGGCCGGCCGCGCGGGGTGCGCGACTTCCTGCGGTAAAAGCGCCGTCGCGGCCGGACGGGCTGTTGTCACCCTTTCGGGCGGTTGCCACGGCGGCGGCGCCGTGGCGCCATGCCCGAGCCGATCGGCCGGTCAGGCGGCTTGCGGGGCGGCCTGACGGACTCCTTCGTCGACATGCTCTTCGAACTGGGCGAAGTTGTCGACGAACAATTGCACCAGCTTGGCGGCGGTGGCGTCGTATTCGTGCTTGTCGCTCCAGGTCGAGCGCGGATCGAGGATGGTCTCGTCGATCCCCAGCTCGGCCAGCGCGGGCACGCTGACGGGCACATCGAAGCCGAAATTGGGGTCGATCCGGAACTCCAACTCGTTCAGCGAGCCGTCGAGCGCGGCATTGAGCAGCGCGCGGGTGGCCTTGATCGGCATCCGCGTGCCGGTGCCATATTTGCCGCCGGTCCAGCCGGTGTTGAGCAGCCAGCACTGGACGCCGCCTCTGGCGATCCGCTCCTTGAGCAGATTGCCGTAAACGCTCGGGTGGCGCGGCATGAACGGGGCGCCGAAGCAGGTCGAGAAGGTCGCCTCCGGCTCGGTCACGCCGATCTCCGTTCCGGCGACCTTGGCGGTGTAGCCCGACAGGAAGTGGTACATCGCCTGGTCGGGGGTCAGCCGGGCGATCGGCGGCAGCACGCCGAAGGCATCGGCGGTCAGCATCACCACGTTCGAAGGCACCGGGCCGAGATTCTTCTCGCTGGCATTGGGGATGAACTCGATCGGATAGGCGCCGCGGCTGTTTTCGGCCAGCGTGCTGTCATGGAAGTCCAGCTCGCGGGTGTCGCGATCCATGACCACGTTTTCCAGCACCGCGCCGAAGCGGTGGGTGGCGGCGAAGATCTCCGGCTCGTGCTCTTGCGACAGACGGATCATCTTGGCGTAGCAGCCGCCTTCGAAGTTGAACACGGCGGTGTCGGACCAGCCATGCTCGTCATCGCCGATCAGTGTGCGGCTGGCATCGGCCGACAGCGTCGTCTTGCCGGTGCCCGACAGGCCGAAGAACACCGCCGTCTTGCCGTCCGGGCCGATATTGGCCGAACAGTGCATCGGCATCACGCCCTTGACCGGCAGCAGGTAGTTGAGGATGCCGAACACGCCCTTCTTCATCTCGCCGGCATATCGGGTGCCACCGATCAGGATCAGCTTCTCGGTGAAATTGACCGCCACCACCGTCTCGCTGCGGGTGCCGTGACGGGCCGGGTCGGCGCGGAAGCTGGGCAGGTCGATGATCGTGTATTCGGGGGTGAAGCCGGCCAGCTGCTCCACCGTGGGGCGCACCAGCAGGGTGCGGATGAACAGGTTGTGCCATGCCAGCTCGTTGATGATGCGCACATTCACCCGGTGCTCGGGCTGGGAGCCGCCGAACAGGTCGGCGACATAGAGCCGCTCCTGCTCCTTCAGCGCGTCAAGGAAATCGGCCTTGAGCGCAGCGAAATGCGCGGGCGTCATGGGCACGTTGACCTTGCCCCACCACACGGTGTCCTCGGTGGTCTCGTCCCGGACGATGAACTTGTCCTTGGCGGAGCGGCCGGTATGCTTGCCGGTGTGGACCACCAGCGGCCCGTGCGCGGCGAGGTGGCCCTCGCCGCGGATGACGGCCTGTTCGACCAGCGCGGCAGTGCCGAGATTGGCGCTGATTTCAGCGTCGGTGACGATGCCCTGGGCGGAGAGGGGAACGGCAAGCGAGGTCACGGAAGCGGTCTCCTCGGAGAGCACGGGCAGGGTGTCGGAAGCGTATCCGGGTCATAATCGCGCTCGCCCGCCCCGTCAAACGGGCGCAGGCGGCAGGGTGCAGCATCGGCGGTTCGATTGTCACCCCGGATGCGAGGCGATAGAGAGCGCACGATGCCCGGCCCGATCCCTGCCCCCCGGCCATGAGCGCCGACCCGGCCCTGCCCGCCGGTTCCGGTGAACGCCAGCGCACCATCGCGCTGGTCGATGACGACCGCAACATCCTGGCCGCCCTGTCGATCGCTCTGCAGGCCGAAGGCTATGCCACCCGCCTGTATTCCGATGGCGAGGCGGCGCTGGGCGCCCTCTTCGCCAACCCGCCCGACCTGGCGGTGTTCGACATCAAGATGCCGCGCATGGACGGGATGGAGCTGCTGCGGCGGCTGCGCGAAACATCCGACCTGCCGGTGATCTTCCTGACCAGCAAGGACGAGGAAGAGGACGAGGAGGCGGGCCTGGCGATGGGCGCCGACGATTACATCGCCAAACCGTTCAGCCAGCGCCTGCTGCTGGCGCGCATCCGCGCCATCCTGCGCCGCGCCGGCCCGCCGGGCGAGGCGGGCACGCGGGCCGCCGGCGCCGGTGACCCCGAGGCCGAGCGGGCGGAGCCGGTGATCGCGCGCGGGCGGTTGCAGATGGACCCCTCGCGCCACAAGGTGACCTGGGACGGGCGGCCGGTATCGCTGACCGTCACCGAGTTCCTGATCCTGGAGGCGCTGGCCCAGCGCCCCGGCGTGATCAAGAGCCGCAACCAGCTGATGGACGCCGCCTATCCGGACGACGTGTTCGTCGACGACCGCACGGTGGACAGCCATATCAAGCGGCTGCGGCGCAAGTTCCGCAGCGTGGACCGGGACTTCAATGCCATCACCACCCTTTACGGGGCCGGCTACAGCTTCTCCGATGGCTGACCGCCCGGCGGCAGGCGTCGACGCGGATGCGCGCGAGGATGCACGCCGCACCCGCTTCGACCGGCGCCTCGACCGGATTGCCTTCCCGTCCAACACCTCGCTGACCGCGCGTATCCTGGCGGTCAACCTGATCCCGCTGCTGCTGCTGGCGGGCAGCCTGTTCTTCCTCGATTCCTACCGCCGCCAGCTTCTCGACGAGCGCTACCGGCTGGCCCGGATCGAAGCCCAGATCACCGCCGAGGCGCTCGCCGGTGCGAGCCGCGAACGGCAGGAGGCGCTGCTGATCCAGATCGGCAAGGAGCAGCGGATGCGGCTTCGCATCTACGACCCGCAAGGCAGGCTGGTGGCCGACAGCTTCGCGCTGGCGGAGCCGTCCTTCGTCCTCGGCGATCCCGAGGCCGACCCCTTCCTCGAGGACCTGGCGCGGTGGACCGACGCGGCGGTCGACTTCCTCGTCGGCGCCCGCGCCGTGCCCCCCTATCGCGAGCCGGCCGAGCAGGACGCCGATGCCTGGCCCGAACTGGCGCGCGCGCGCGAGCAGGGGCTGACCCAGATCGAGCTGCGCCATGCGCCCGACCGCACTCCGATCATCACCGCCGCCGCGCCGGTGGGGCTGAACGGGGCAACGCTGCTGACCACCCGCAACGCCCGCGACATCACCATGGCGGTGCGCTCTGCACGCACCTCGCTGCTGACCATCATCCTTCTGGCCGCGCTGCTCTCGATCGTGCTGTCGCTGTTCCTGGCGAGCACCATCATCGAACCGCTGCGCCGGCTGGGCCGGGCGGCGGTCCGCGTCCGGCTGGGACGCGACCGCGCCGTGGAGGTGCCGCGGATGCAGGAGCGCGGCGACGAGATCGGGGTGCTGGCGCGTGCCGTGTCCGACATGACCGGCGCGCTGCGCCAGCGGATCGACGCGGTCGAAAGCTTCGCCGCCGATGTCGCGCACGAGATCAAGAACCCGCTCGCGAGCCTGCGCAGCGCCACCGAATCGCTGGCCCGCGTCGAAGACCCGGCGCTGCGCGACCAGCTGATCGCGATCATCGCCCATGACGTGCGCCGGATCGATCGCCTGGTGACCGAGATCGCCGAGGCCAGCCGGATCGATGCCGAGCTGAGCCGCGCCACCTTCGAGGCGATCGACCTCGCCCGGCTGATCGAGAATGTGGTCGATGCGCGCAAGGATCGCGGCCTCGACCGCGGGCGCACCGTCACGGTGGAGCGGCGCGGCCGCGCGGCGCTGGTGATGGGCGTCCCGCTGCGGCTGGAGCGGGTGATCGACAACCTGCTCGACAATGCGGTGTCGTTCTCGCCCCCCGAAGGCCGCATCGAGGTGATTATCGGGCGCGAGGGCGAGCGGGTTCGCGCCGCGATCTGCGACGAAGGGCCGGGCATCCCGCCCGAGGCGCGCGAGAAGGTCTTTGCCCGCTTCCATTCGCACCGGCCCGAGGAGGAGTGCTTCGGCGACCACAGCGGCCTCGGCCTCGCCATCGCGCGCACCATTGCAGAGGCGCATGACGGCACGCTGACCGTCCGCGACCGGGCCGACGGCCGCAGCGGCGCCTGCCTGGTGCTCGACCTGCCGGCGGCATGAGCCCCGGTCCGCCCGATCCTTCCGGCCCGCCCGGTCCTGTCGCCCATCAGGCGAGCTGCGTTGCCATCGCCGGGCGCGGGGTGCTGATCGAGGGGCCGCCCGGCAGCGGCAAATCGAGCCTGGCGCTGGCGCTGATCGACCGCGGCGCGGCGCTGGCAGGCGATGACGGCGTGCTGCTGGAGCCGCGCGACACAACCCTGTGGGCGCTGCCGCCGCCGCGCATCGCCGGGCTGCTGGAGGTGCGCAATGTCGGCCTGATCGCCCTGCCCGCCACGCCCGCGCCGGTCGCGCTGGTGCTGCGCCTCGACCCCGCAGCGCCGCGTTTCGTCGAAACGGCCGAACGCACGCTGCTGGCTGGCCTCTCGCTGCCGCTGATCCGGCTGTGGCCGGACAGCCCGGTGCTCGCGCTGCGGGCCGAGCATGCGCTCGCCCGCCACGGCCTCCCGCCCATCGCATGAGCGCGACGGCGGACAAGCCTTCACAAGCAGCGCGCGCAGGGCCACATCGGGCCAATGCCCGCCGAATCGGCCGACCCCCGCAAGCAGATGCTCTTCATCACCGGCATGCTCGGCGCGGGCAAGTCGACCGCCTTGCGCGCGATGGAGGATCTGGGCTGGGAGGCGATCGACAATTTCCCGATCCGCCTGCTGCGGCGGCTGGTGGCCGAAGAGCCGGCCGACCACCCGCTGGCGATCGGCTTCGACGCGCGAACGCGCGGCTTCGTGCCCGCCGACGTCATCGAGAGGGTCGGCCGGCTGGGCGAGGCGGACGATACCCTCGTCACCACCCTGTTCCTCGACTGCTCGGGCGCGGAGCTGGAGCGGCGCTTCAACGAGACCCGCCGGCGGCACGTCCTGGCGCAGGACATGCCGCTGGCCGCCGGAATCGCGGCGGAGCGCGAGATGCTGGAGCCGCTGCGCCGCTGGGCCGATGTGCTGGTCGACACCACCCGGCTGTCCACCAACGATCTGCAAATGCGGATGCGCGAATTGTTCGCCGCCACAGCGCCCGCGGCGATGACGGTCACCGTCTCCAGCTTCGGCTTCGCGCGCGGGATGCCGCCGGTCGCCGACCTGGTGTTCGACATGCGCTTCCTCGACAATCCGCACTGGGTGCCGGAGCTGCGCGATCGAACCGGGCTGGAGCCGATCGTGGGCGAGCATATCGAGCGCGATTCCGCCTTCGCCCCCACCTTCGCGCGCATCCGCGACCTGCTGCTCGACCTGCTGCCGCGCTATGCCGACAGCGGCAAGAGCTATGTCAGCATCGCCTTCGGTTGTACCGGCGGGAAACACCGCTCGGTGCATATGGCGGAACGGATCGCCGGGGCCTTGCGCGAGCGCGGCTTTTCGCCCACTGTGCTGCACCGCAACCTGAGATCCCGCACTGCAGAAATGCTCGAAGGCTTCCACCAACCGTGACCGCGATTGCCGCGCTCCCCAGTCCGGGGCCGAATCCACGCCTACGCGCGAGGGATTTCTGCCGATGATCGGCATGGTTCTGGTCACTCATGGCCGGCTGGCGGAAGAGTTCGTGTCTGCGATGGAACATGTCGTCGGCCCGCAGCCCGACGTCGCCACCATCTGCATCGGCCCGAGCGACGACATGGAAGCACGCCGCAGGGAAATCGCGCAGGCCATCCGCCGGGTCGACAGCGGCAGCGGGGCGGTGATCCTGACCGACCTGTTCGGCGGCACCCCGTCCAACCTCGCCATCTCGCTGCTCCAGCCCGGAAAGACCGAGGTGATCGCCGGAATCAACCTGCCGATGTTGATTCGCCTCGCCGGTGCGCGCAAGGACAAGACGTTGCAGGCCGCCGCGTCGGCCGCACGCGATGCAGGCCGCAACTATATAACCATTGCCTCCGAGTTCCTGGGACAGGAGGCGTAGCAGGGGGAGGCCGGCTTGGGAGAGGCGCGCCGGGAAGTGACGATCGTCAACAAGCGTGGCCTGCACGCCCGCGCCAGCGCCAAGTTCGTGTCCGCCGTGTCGCGGATGGAAGGCAGCGAAGTGCGCGTCTCCAAGGACGGCGGCAGCGCGGCGGGCGGCTCCATCCTGGGGCTGATGATGCTGGGCGCGGCCAAGGGCGATGCGATCGAGCTGTGCGTCAGCGGCGAATCGGCGGAGGAACGGCTGGCAGAGCTGGTCGCCATGATCGAGGACGGCTTTGGCGAGGATTGAGGCGCCGGCGCGGCCGGCCCCGTTCGACAGCGCGGCGGCGATTGGCTAGGGCCGGTCCGTGCCGCACCCGCTGCGCCACCTCGCTGCCCCTCCCGCCGACCACGAAACGCGATTCCGATGCGCCGCACGATCACCGGCTTTTCCAATCCCGCCGTCAAGCAATTGCGGCTGCTGCGCGACAAGAAGCACCGCCGCGCGCAGGGCCGCTTCCTGGCCGAAGGGCTGCGGTTGCTGACCGACGCCCGCGAGGCCGGGCGGCTGCCGGAGATGCTGGTGATGGCGCAAGGGCGCGAGCCGCACCCGCTGCTGACCGCGCTGGAGGATGCGGTCGCGCAGGCCGGCGGCGAGATCGTCGAAACCAGCGCCGCAATCCTGTCGCGCATCACCGGCAAGGACAATCCGCAGGCGGTGGCCGGCGTGTTCGCGGAGTTCGACTGTTCGCTGGAGCGGCTCGACCGCAGCCGCGCGCCGATCTGGCTGGTCGCACAGGCGCTGCGCGATCCGGGCAACCTTGGCACCCTGCTGCGGACCGGCGATGCGGTTGGCGCAGGCGGGCTGATCCTGATCGACGAGTGCGCCGACCCCTTCTCGGTCGAGGCCGTGCGGGCCAGCATGGGCGCGATCTTCACCCAGCACATCGCGCAAGCTCGGTGGGAGGCGTTCCTGCCCTGGCTGCGCGCTGGCGAGGGGCAGCTGGTGGCGGCCAGCCTCGGCGACGACGCCCTGCCCTATCGCGCCGCGCCCTATGCCGCGCCATGCTTCATTCTGGTCGGCAATGAATCGCGCGGCCTGCCGGCGGATTACGAGGCGGCCTGCGACATTCGCGTGACACTGCCGATGCACGGGCGGGCCGACAGCCTGAACGCCGCGGTCGCCGGGGCGGTGCTGGCTTACGAGGCGCTGGCGAGGATCACTCCGGCACGCGCGTCAGGCGGCGGCTAGCCTCCGCTGACCAGGCCGGTGATGCTCCAGCGGCCGTTGCGGCTGGCGGCGGTGAGGCGGTGGTCGTTCAGGCTGCGCAGGGTGTCGCTGGCAATGAAGCCGCGCGCACCATCGGGCAGGATTACCGGCTGGAACGCGGCGCCGGGGGTCAGCGGGTCGATCCTGACCACATCCCACGAGACGGTGCCGATGGTCGCCGCGGCCGGATCGGGCGCCGCGCGCACCGGGACGCCCTGTCCCATCACCAGCATCGAGGAGAAGCGATCCGCGCCGGCAACGCCCTGATCGGCGATCCAGGGGATGGTGATCCC
>JACIYY010000201.1 GCA_014359685.1 Porphyrobacter sp.
GCAGCGCCTGCGCGGGGCCGACGGAACGGTCGATCCGCAGCGGCTGGCCCAGATGCGCGAGCGGCTGTGCCGTGCCGATGGTGCCCCGGATGGCGCCGGGCGCGGCGCGGCGGCCGGCGGCGAGCCGGGCGGCCGGGCCTCCGCCGGCGAGCGCGGGCAAAGGGGCGGCGGAGCTGGCAGGGGCGGCGGCCCCGGTTTCATGGGGCGCGGTGGCGACGGGCGCGGGCGCTGGTCGGTCAACCTGACCTATAGCTACGAGATCGACAACACAGTTCTGGTCGCGCCGGGCGGGCCGCTGCTCGACCTGCTCGACGGCGATGCGCTGGCGGGCGGGGGGCAGCCGCGCCACGCGGCGACGCTGCAGGGCGGGCTGTTCTATCGCGGCTATGGCGCGCGCTTCAGCGGCGAGTATACCGGCGCCAGCCGGGTCGACGGCAGCGGCCTGCCGGGTAGCACCGATCTCGCCTTCGGCGATTTCGTCACCTTCGACATCCGCCTGTTCGCCGATCTCAACCAGCGCGAGCGGCTGGTCGAGGCGGTGCCGCTGCTGGAGGGCGTGCGGGTGTCATTCAGCATCGACAACATCTTCGATGCGCGCCAGCGGGTCACCGATGGATCGGGCGCGGTGCCATTGCGTTACCAGCCGTTCCTGGTCGATCCGGTCGGCCGGCTCGTGGAGATCGAGTTGCGCAAGCTGTTCTGATCGGGTGGACCCGGCAGGCCGGCCGGTCCATTGGTGAGCCATGCCGCCGCCCTCACCGCCGCCACCGCCGCCATCGCCCGATCCCTATCCGCTGGTCGTGAAATCGCTGCTGACCGCAGCCCTGATCGTGGTGATCGTGCTGGCGGCGGCGCAGCTGATCGACCTGCTGGTGCTGGTGTTCGGCGCGGTGGTGGTCGGGGTTCTGATCCGGGCGCTGGCCGATGCCGTGGAGCGGGTGACGCCCCTGTCCAGGCGCGCATCGTTCTACGCCGCGCTGTTGCTGATCGTGCTGGCGATGGTGGCCTTCGGGTGGCTGCTGGGCGGGCAGGTCAGCCGCCAGTTCTCCGCTGTGGTGGATACCGTGCCGGCGGTATGGCGGCAGCTGAAGGCGTGGGTGGCGACCATGCCGGGCGGGCCGTGGATCCTCGCCTCGGCCGAAGGCTTCACGATCGGCAGCGAGCGGGTGTTCCCGGCGGTGCGCGAGGTGCTGGCTTCGGTCGCCACCGTCCTCACCGATCTGGTGGTGCTGCTGTTCGGCGCGGTGTTCATCGCCGCCGACCCGGCGCTTTATCGGCGCGGGATGGTGCTGCTGGTGCCGAAGGTCCACCGGCCGCTGGCCGATCAGGCGCTGCGCGACGCGGGCACCGCGCTGAAGCTGTGGATGATGGGGCAGCTGGTCTCCATGGCGGTGATCGGCCTGCTGACCGGCCTCGGCCTGTGGCTGGTGGGTGCGCCGGCGCCCTTGGCGCTGGGCGTGATCATGGGCGTGGCGGAGATTATTCCGTGGCTTGGGCCGTGGCTGGGGGGCGTCCCGGTGGTCATCATGGCGCTTGGCGACGGGCCGGAAACGGCCTTGTGGGCGGTCTTGGTGGTGGTCGCGGTCCAGCAGGCGGAAGGCGCCATCGTCACGCCGCTGGTGCAGAAGCGGGCGGTGCTGCTGCCACCGGCGGTCACAGTGTTCGGCGTGATCGCCGGCGGGTTGCTGTTCGGGCCGGCGGGGCTGCTGTTCGCCGCGCCGCTGCTGGTGGTGGCGTTCGTGCTGATCAAGCGGCTCTATGTCGAAGGGGCGCTCGACACGCCGACCGACATCCCCGGCCGCGACGACCGCTGACCTGCGCGCGCCGGCCGGGGCGCTTCTCATCCCCGCGCGGGCCCCCTATCTTCGCCCTCCCATGCCCTCTTCGCCCCGCACGCCTGCCGGAACCCCGCCGCACCCTGCGGGCGCCAACCGCTTCCTGGAGGAGCGCGCGACCTACACGGTGCGCGGCTCCGCCCAGCCCGACCTGGAGACCGGGGTAGCCGCGATCCGCGAGGTGGTCCGCACGCTGCGGCCCAAGCCGGGCGTCTATCGGATGACCGATGCGCGCGGCGATGTGCTATATGTCGGCAAGGCCCGCAGCCTGAAGGCGCGGGTGGCGAACTACCTCCAGGTCGGGGCGCTGCCGGGACGCTTGCAGCGGATGGTCAGCCAGACGCGCGGGATGGAGATCATCACCACCAATAGCGAGGCCGAGGCGCTGCTGCTCGAAGCGCAGCTGATCAAGCGCTTTCGCCCACCCTACAACGTGCTGCTGCGCGACGACAAAAGCTTCCCCTTCATCCTGGTGCGCGGCGGCCACGATTTCCCCCGGATCATGAAGCATCGCGGGGCGAGAAAGGCGCCGGGCGACTATTACGGCCCCTTCGCCAGCGCGGGTAGCGTCAACACCACGGTCAACGCCTTGCAGAAGCTGTTCCTGCTGCGCAGCTGCACCGACAGCTTCTTCGCCCGGCGCGACCGGCCCTGCCTGCTCTACCAGATCAAGCGCTGTTCGGCCCCGTGCGTGGGGCGGATCGATGCCGCCGGCTATGCCGAGCTGGTGCAGGAGGCGAGGGATTTCCTCGGCGGCCGATCGGGCGCGGTGCAGCGCAAGATCGAGGCGCAGATGGCCGAGGCGGCCGAGGCGCTCGATTTCGAGCGGGCGGCGCTGCTGCGCGACCGGCTGCGCGCGGCGACCTTCATCCAGGGCAGCCAGGCGATCAATGCCGAAGGCATTCGTGAGGCCGACATCTTCGCGCTCGCCGCCCGCAACGGGCAGATCGGCATCCAGGGCTTCTTCATCCGTGGTGGGCAGAATTGGGGCCACCGCGCCTTCTTCCCCAGCCACACCGCAGAGGTGAGCGAGGACGAGGTGCTGAGCCGGGTGCTCGCCCAATTCTACGAGGAGGTGCCGCCGCCGCGCACCATCCTGATCGATCGCGACCTGTCCGATCGGGCGCTGCTGGAAGAGGCGTTCGGCGCGCTGGCGGGAAAGCGGGTGGAGATCGGGGTGCCGCAGCGGGGCGAGCGCCGCCGGCTGATCGAACAGGCCCGCCGCAACGCGGCCGAGGCACTCGACCGCAGGCTGGCGGAGAGCGGCACGCAGGCCCGGCTGCTGCGCGAGCTGGCCGAGTTCCTCGAGCTGGCGGAGGAGCCGAAGCGGATCGAGGTCTATGACAACAGCCATATCCAGGGCGCGAGGGCCGTCGGCGCGATGATCGTGGCCGGTCCGGACGGCTTCATCAAGAACCAGTATCGCAAGTTCACCATCCGCAGCGCGCAGACCGACGACGATTTCGCCATGATGCGCGAGGTGATCGGCCGCCGCTTCGCCCGCGCGCAGGAGGAGGATCCCGAGCGCGAGAGCGGTCTGTGGCCCGACCTGCTTTTGATCGACGGGGGCAAGGGGCAGATGTCGGCGGTGCGCGATGCGCTGGAGGAACTGGGCATCGAGGACGTGCCGCTGATCGCCATTGCCAAGGGGCCGCAGCACGGGCGCGAGGGGCGCGAAGTGTTCCACTTCCCCGACGGGCGCGAGAAGATGCTGCCGGTCAACGCGCCGCTGCTGTTCTACCTCCAGCGCCTGCGCGACGAGGTCCACCGTTTCGCCATCGGCGCGCACCGCGCCAAGCGCAGCCGCGCGATCAGCGCCAGCCCTCTCGACGAGATCCCCGGCATCGGCCCGGCGCGCAAGCGCGCGCTGCTGCTGCATTTCGGCACCGCCGGCAAGGTGCGGGCGGCGGCGCTGGAGGATCTGAAACGCGCGCCCGGGGTCAGCCAGGGCGTGGCCCAGGCGGTGTACGACTTCTACCACCCGAGCGGGTAGCACCGCCGGCCGCCATCGCTCAGTCGCGGGTGACCGGCCGAACCATCCCTTCTTGCGCCACGCTGGCGATCAGCCGGCCGTCGCGGGTGAAGATCTGCCCCCGGGCATATCCGCGCGCGAGGCCCGACCACGGGCTCTCCATGACGTAGAGCAGCCAGTCATCGGCACGGAAATGGCCGTGGAACCAGACCGCGTGGTCGAGGCTGGCCGCCTTGGCATCGCCGCGCCGCATGCTCAGCCCGTGCGGCTGCAAGGCGGTGGACAGCAGCTGGACGTCGCTGGCGAAGGCCAGCACCGCGCGATGGACCGGCTCATCGTCGGGCAGCGCCGCGACGGTGCGAAACCACACATGCGACAGCGGCGTGCGCTTCTGCGGATCGAGCCAGTCGCGCGGTTCGACCGATCGCACGTCGATATGATGCGGACCCAGCAAGGCACGGCGCGTGGGGCTGTCGGGCAGCGTGGCCGCAAGGGCGCGGGTTGCGACCCGGTCGGCAACCAGTTCTTCGGGCGGCGGCACGTCGGGCATCGTCGAATGCTGGTGCGACAGCCCCTGCTGCTCGGACTGGAACGAGGTGCTGAGGATGAGGATCGCCTCCCCGCGCTGGCTGGCGACGACCCGGCGATTGGAGAAGCTGCGCCCGTCGAAATCGCGCTTGACCCTGAACTCGATCGGCAGGTCGGACGACCCGCTGCGAAGGAAATAGGCGTGCAGCGAATGGGCGTGGCGTTCGGGCGGGACCGTGCGCCGGGCCGCGCCCAGCGCCTGTGCGATCGCCTGGCCGCCATAGACGCCGCCGCCCCAGTCGAGCTGGCGCCGGCCGATGAAGCGGTCGCCACCGCGCGGCTCCAGGTCGAGGAGCAGGGTCAGCTCGGCCACCAGCTGTTCGGGTGTCGGCTCTGCGGTACGGGCGCTCGCCATCGCATCGGCCATGCGCGGCCCCGCGCGCGCAGTCAATCGCCGGACAGGCGCTGCGATCAAAACTGTTCCTTCCGGGACACAAAATGGTGCGCCCCGGCCTCCTGCCGCCGCCCGCCGGCGGCCGGTACCCTGATCGTCACCCGCCCGCGAGCGCCGCCAGCAGCAGGAGCGCGACGATATTGGTGATCTTGATCATCGGGTTGACCGCCGGGCCGGCGGTATCCTTGTAGGGATCGCCGACCGTGTCGCCGGTGACAGCGGCCTTGTGCGCCTCGGACCCCTTGCCGCCGTGATGGCCGTCCTCGATATACTTCTTGGCATTGTCCCACGCGCCGCCGCCGCTGGTCATCGACAGCGCAACGAACAGCCCGCTGACGATCACGCCGAGCAGCAGCGCGCCCAGCGCGGCGAAGCCGTTGTGCTGGCCGGCGATGGCGGTGATGGCGAAGTAGACCACGATCGGCGCCAGCACCGGCAGCAGGCTAGGCACGATCATCTCCCTGATCGCGGCCTTGGTGACCAGATCGACGGTGCGGGCATAGTCCGGGCGGCTGGTGCCGGCCATGATGCCGGGATTGGTGCGGAACTGGTCGCGCACATCCTTGACCACGTCGCCCGCCGCGCGGCCCACCGCGGTCATGCCCATCGCGCCGAACAGATAGGGCAGCAGCGCGCCCAGCAGCAGGCCGACGATGACGTAGGGGTTCTCCAGGCTGAAATCGACATCGACCAGCGGGAAGAACTCGGCAAGGTCGGTGGTGTAGGCCCCGAACAGCACCAGCGCCGCCAGCCCGGCCGATCCGATCGCATAGCCCTTGGTCACCGCCTTGGTGGTGTTGCCGACCGCGTCGAGCGCATCGGTCCGCCCGCGCACCTCGGCGTCGAGGCCGGCCATCTCGGCGATGCCGCCGGCATTGTCGGTCACCGGGCCATAGGCGTCGAGCGCCATCACCATCCCCGCCAGCGCCAGCATCGCGGTCGCCGCATAGGCGATGCCGATGATCCCCGCGAGCTGGTAGGCGACCACGATCCCGCTGACGATCACCAGCGTCGGCAGGGCCGTCGCCTCCAGGCTGACGGCGAGGCCCTGGATCACGTTGGTGCCGTGCCCGGTTTCACTCGCCCGCGCGATCGAGCGGACCGGGCGGAAGCTGGTCGAGGTGTAATATTCGGTGATCCAGATTATGAGGCCGGTGACCACGAGGCCGACCATCGCGCAGGCGAACAGATCCCAGCCGGTGAAGGGCGGCAGTTGCGATGACGTCCCTTCCTCCGACAGCGGGCCGGTCGGGTCGAGGTTCTGCACCTCCCCCAGCACCATCAGGTTCATGTCGCCGAAGGTCGCCCACATCGCCAGCCAGATCGCCGGGACCGAGAGGACCGCCGTAACCAGGAAGCCCTTGTACATCGCCCCCATGATGTTGGTGCCGCCCCCCAGGCGGACGAAATAGGTGCCGATGATGCTGGTGACGATGCACACCCCGCCGATCAGCAGCGGCAGCGCCATCAGCGGCAGCAGCCGGTCGCCGAGCCCGGTCAGCAGCAGCGCGGTCAGCACCATGGTCGCGCCGACGGTGACGACATAGGTTTCGAACAGGTCGGCGGCCATCCCGGCGCAATCGCCGACATTGTCGCCCACATTGTCGGCGATCACTGCCGGGTTGCGCGGGTCGTCCTCCGGAATGCCGGCCTCGACCTTGCCGACGAGGTCTGCGCCGACATCGGCCGCCTTGGTGAAGATGCCGCCGCCAAGGCGGGCGAAGATCGAGATCAGCGAGGCGCCGAACGCCAGCGACACCAGCGCGTCGATGACAGTGCGGCTGGCCGGTTCGAGGCCGAACACGCCGACCAGCACGTAAAAGAACACCGCGATCGCCAGCAGCGCCAGCCCGGCGACCAGCATCCCGGTGATCGCCCCGGCGCGGAACGCCAGCGTCAGCCCCTGCTGCAATCCGCTCTGCGCCGCCGCCGCGGTCCGCAGATTGGAGCGGACCGAGATGTTCATGCCGACAAAGCCGGCCGCGCCGGACAGGATCGCGCCAATCAGAAATCCGATCGCGCTGACCGTGCCGAGGAAGATCGCCACCAGCACCGTCACGACCAGCCCGACCGCGCCGATGGTGAGGTATTGGCGCCGCAGATAGGCGACCGCGCCTTCCTGGATCGCGCCGGCGATCTCGCGCATCCTGTCGCTGCCGGTGGGTGCCCGCAGCACCTGCCGGCCAGTGACCAGGCCATAGCCGATGGCCACAAATCCCAGCAGGATCGATATCAGAACCAGGTCCATGACGACCCCTCTCCCTCTCCCTGCGCATCCCGGACTTGGCGCCGGGTCTGCGGAACGGAGAGCAGGCTAGGCCCGGTGCGCGCGCCGATGCAAGCGAAAAGGCGTTCGCGCGGGGTGCGGGGCTACCCGTGCTGGTAGCCGAGACCGCCGGAATCCGCGATCGGATGCCCGTCGAGGAACAGCGGCACGAAGCCGCGCGGCTCGACCGCGCCGATGCGGGTCGCCGGCACCGGCGGCGGCGTATCTGCGGGCAGGGTGAACAGCAGCTCGTAATCCTCGCCCCAGCGCAAGGCGTCCATCCGCCGCGCCGGTGGAGCGGCGAGCGGCACCGCGCCGCTGTCGAGCGCCAGCGTCACCCCGCTCGCCTCCGCCAGCCGGAACGAATCGAGCAGCAGGCCGTCCGACACATCCATCATTGCGCTGACATAGGGGGCCAGCCGCTGCCCTTCCGCCAGACGCGGCCGTGGCCGCAGATAGGCCGAGGCATCGGCACCGGTGCCCGCACGCAGCGCCTCCAGCCCGATCATCGCCGCACCGACGGGGCCGGTCAGCCACACCCCGTCGCCGACCCGTGCGCCGCTGCGCGACGGGACCGGCCGATGGGTGGCGCGGCCGATCGCGGTCAGGCCATGGGCGCGCGGCGGCCCGCCGGAGACCGTGTCCCCGCCCAGCAGCGGCACGCCGTAATGGCCCAGCACCTGCGCCAGCCCCTCGACGAAGCGATCATCGCCCGGGCCCAGCATATGGCCGAGCAGCACGCCCAGCGGCTCTGCACCCTTGGCGGCAAGGTCCGACAGATTGGTGGCGACCAGCTTCCAGGCGATGTCGGCCGGGTCTTGCCCCGGCAGCCAGTGGACGCCTTCCACCAGCATGTCATGCGTCAGCACCAGCGCCTCGCCGCCGATCTCCAGCACCGCCGCATCGTCGGCCAGCCCGCGAGCAGCCGGATGGCCGGCGAGCGCGCGCAGGCTGTCGATGAAGCCGGCTTCGCCTTTCATCGCCGCGTCATCGTCGGCAGAGAAGGGGATGCCTGCCCGTCCGGAGAAGAATCGCCCATGCTGCCCCGCTTTCCCTTCGCTGCCGCGCTGGCGCTCGCCGCCGCTCTCCCAGCCGCACCCGCCGCCGCCTGGGGGCCGATCGGCCACCGGGTGATCGCATCCATAGCGCAGCAGCAGGTCAGCGGCCACACCGCCGCCAATATCGAGCAGATCCTGGGGCACGAGGACTTGGCCGAAGCCGCCACCTGGCCCGACGAACAGCGCAGCAACCCGGCGCCCTTCTGGCAGGAGACCGCCAATCCGTGGCATTACGTGACGCTGCCACCCGGCACCCCGGCCGCCGCGCTCGAGCATCCGCCCGAGGGCGATGCCGCCACCGCTCTGCAGCGCTTCACCGCCACCCTGCGCGATCCCGCTGCGAGCGCGGAGGACAAGGCGCTGGCGCTGCGCTTTATTACCCACATCGTCGCCGACCTGCACATGCCGCTCCATGTCGGCCGCCCCGGCGATCGCGGCGGCAACGATGTGCGCGTCACGTGGTTCGACGAGCCGCAGACTCTGCACTGGGTGTGGGATGAAGGGATGATCCTGCGCCAGCAGCTCAGCTTCAGCGAATATGCCGCGCGATTGGCCGAGCGCACCACACCGGGCGAGGTGATCGCCTGGTGGGACCCGCGCCCCGTCACCTGGATGGAGGAGAGCGCCGCGCTGCGCGACCGCATCTATCCGGCCACCGGGCCGGAGGCCGGGATGGGGACGCTCGAATCGCCGGTCGTCCTGTCATGGCAATACAATTACGACCGGACCCCGGCGATGGAGCTGCGCCTGCAGCAGGCTGCGGTCCGGCTGGCGGCCTATCTCGACCGCGTGTTCGCCGCCGAGAGGTGAGCCTGCGCCGAGCCGCCGGGCGCTGGCTAGGCCCGCACGGCTTTCGCCACAGCGTCCAGCACGCCATTGGCGAACCTGGTCTCGCGCGAGTCGAAAAAGGCGTGCGCCACGTCGAGATATTCGCTGATGATCGTCCCCACCGGCACGTCGGGCCGGGCCACCAGTTCGTAGGTGGCGGCGCGCAGGATCTGGCGCATCGTGCGGTCCAGCCGGTCGAGCGACCAGCCCTGCGCCAGACGCGCCGCGACCAGCGCGTCGATCTCCCCCTCGCGCGCGATGGTGCCGGATACCACGTCGTCGAAGAACGCGACCTCGGCATCGGCAAGTTGCTCGTCCTCGATCTCGCGGCCCAGCCGGTGCTGGTGGAATTCGTCGAGCAGGCGCGCCAGCGGGGTGCCTTCCATCTGCCGCTGATACAGCGCCTGCACCGCCGCCAGCCGCGCGGCGGAGCGCGCGACCGAGCGGCGCTTGCGGCCGGCGCCGGTGGCGGCCGGGGTGGGCTCGGGGGCGGCGGTCATTTCAATCTCAGCTCCACCGAACGGGCATGGGCGGGCAGGCCTTCGATCTCGGCCAGCGCGATCGCCGCCGGACCGATCGCCTCCAGCGCCTGCCGGTCCATCCCGATGAAGCTGGTGCGCTTCATGAAATCGAGCACCGACAGCCCGCTCGCGAAGCGCGCGCGCCGGCCGGTCGGCAGCACGTGGTTGGGACCGGCGACGTAATCGCCCACCGCCTCCGGCGTGTGGCGACCCAGGAACACGCTGCCGGCATGGCGCAGTTCGGCAAACAGCGCCTCCGGCTCGTCCACCGCCAGCTCGACATGTTCGGCAGCCAGCCGGTTGGCGAGGGCGATGGCCT
>JACIYY010000202.1 GCA_014359685.1 Porphyrobacter sp.
TCTCGTGCTGCAGGCAGATCGCGAACAGCCCCTCCACCACCGCCTCGTGGCGGTTGCCGTCCAGATCCTGCCAGCGCGCCCGGCAGGCGGTGGGGCGATCGACGTCGGCATAGATCTCGGGGACCGACAGGCACCCTTCCTGATAGGTGCCCAGCTCCTCGGCCGGGTCGAGGATCTCGGGGTTCACGAACACGCGCGGGTCGTGCCTGACCGGCTGATGGGTGTGCGCCTCGCCGCCATGGGCGTGGCACAGTTCGGGCTCTGCATCGGGGTCGGGTTCCTGCAGGTCCATCACCAGCACGCGCTGCGGCACGCCGACCTGGATCGCGGCAAGGCCGATGCCGCGGGCGGCATACATCGTCTCGAACATGTCATCGACCAGCGCCTTCAGCTCCGCATCGAAGCGCTCGACGGGGGCGGAGATGGTCTTCAGCCGGGGGTCCGGCACTTCGAGGATTTCGCGGATCGCCATGGCGCGTTTATAGGGTTTTCACGGCCGAACGGCAAGGGAACGGGCGGGGGAGGAGGCGGTCGCGGTTATCGAGGCGGGCATGAGCGGGATCGCAGTGCGACAGAGCGGCTGCTGTCCGCCCCTGCGCCGGCCTTCGCCAGCTTGTCCCTTGCCTACCGACCCGGCTCCCGGTGAGCATGAGTCTGCTCTTTCCATCGTCCGTCTCTATCCGCAGGGAACCCCTCCCGCGCGCCCTGCCGGCGTATCCGGCTGCCAAGGCGGGATGTACCCTGAGGGCAATCGCTCTCCGAAACCGTGTTCCAGGTGTTCCAGGCCACCCCGCGAGTTCCTCCCCGGAACACTGTTCCAGGTGTTCCAGGCCACCCTGCGAGTTCCTCTCCAGAACCCTGTTCCAGGTGTTCCAGGCCGCCCGTCAGCCCACCGGCCGGCGCGCCCGCAGCGCCTGGGCCAGCGTGCCTTCGTCCAGATAGTCCAGCTCGCCGCCCACCGGCAGGCCGTGGGCGAGCTGGGTGACGCGGACCGGCAGCCCTTCCAGCCGGTCGGCGAGGTAGTGGGCGGTGGTCTGCCCTTCCAGCGTGGCGTTCATCGCCAGCACGATCTCGTCGATGCCGCCGGCCCCGGCCCGCGACAGCAAGGCGCCGATCGACAGGTCTTCCGGCCGCACCCCGTCGAGCGCCGAGAGCCGCCCGCCGAGGACGTGATAGCGGCCGGTGAACAGGCGCGCCCGGTCGAGCGCCCACAGGTCGGCGACATCTTCCACCACGCACAGCTGGCGCGGATCGCGGCGCGGATCGGCGCAGATCGCGCAAGGGTCGCGGGTGTCGACATTGCCGCAAATGCGGCATTCCACCAGCGTGGCGCGCATCGCCTCCAGCGCCTCGGCCAGTTGCGGCAGCGCGGTGTCGCGCCGCTTGACCAGCCACAGCACCGCGCGCCGGGCGGAGCGCGGGCCGAGGCCCGGCAGGCGGGCCAGCGCGGCTGCCAGCGCCTCGATCTCTTGCGATGCCATGGGGCCGCAGATAGGGCCGCCGCGCGGAGCTGGGAAGAGCCCCGCAGGAGCCTTCGCCATGCGCATCATCTTCATGGGCACGCCCGATTTCGCCGTGCCGACGCTGCGGGCGCTGCACGAGGCCGGGCATGACATCGTCGCCGCCTATACCCAGCCGCCGCGCCAGGCCGGGCGCGGCAAGGCGGAGCGGCCCTCCCCCGTCCAGCTCGCGGCGCAGGCGCTGGGGATCGCCGTCCGCCACCCTGCCACCTTGCGCGATGCCGCTGCGCAGGCGGCGTTCGCCGCCCTCGGAGCAGACGTGGCGGTGGTCGCGGCCTATGGGCTGATCCTGCCGCAGGCGGTGCTCGACGCGCCGGCGCGCGGGTGCCTCAACGTCCATGCCTCGCTGCTGCCGCGCTGGCGCGGGGCGGCGCCGATCCAGCGCGCGATCCTGGCCGGCGACCCGGTCACCGGGGTGACGATCATGCAGATGGAGGCCGGGCTCGACACCGGACCGATCCTTGCGACCGCGCGGGTGCCGGTGGAGGAGCGCACCAGCGGCCAGCTTCACGCCGAGTTGGGCGCGATCGGCGCGCGGCTGATGGTGGAGACGCTGGCACAGCTGGACGATCTGCGCGCCCAGCCGCAGGACGAGCGCGAGGCGACCTATGCCGCCAAGATCGACAAGGCGGAGGCGCGGCTCGACTGGCGCAAGCCCGCCGAGCTGCTGGAGCGCGAGGTGCGCGCCTTCGCCCCCTTCCCCGGCAGCTGGTTCGAATGGGACGGCGAGCGGATCAAGCTGCTGCGCGCCCGCACGATCGGCGTCAACGGCGCGCCCGGCACGGTGCTGGACGAGGCGCTGACGATCGCCTGCGGAGAGGCCGCGCTGCGGCCGGTGGTGCTGCAACGCGCCGGCCGCCCGGCGATGGATGCCGACCAGTTCCTGCGCGGCCGCAGCGTGCCGGTGGGCACGGTGCTGCGGTGACGCGGTTCGCCCTCACCCTGGAATACGATGGCGCGCCGTTCATGGGGATGCAGCGGCAGGCGCACGGGCCGAGCGTCCAGCAGGCGGTGGAAGATGCGGTGGCGCAGGTCACGGGGGCGCCGGCGGTGCTCCACAGCGCCGGGCGCACCGACAGCGGGGTCCACGCGCTCGGCATGGTCAGCCATGTCGACATCGCCAAGGAGATCACCGCCTTCCGGCTGATGGAGGCGCTGAACGCCGTGCTGCGGCCGGCGCCGATCGCAGTGATCGGCTGCCGCGCCAAGCCACCCGACTGGCACGCGCGCTTTTCGTGCATGGGGCGGCGCTATCTCTATCGCATCCGCAACCGCCGCGCGCCGCTGACGCTGGAGAAGGGCCGCGCCTGGCACATCGCCCGCCCGCTCGATGCCGCTGCGATGCACGATGCGGCGCAGGTGCTGGTCGGGCGACACGATTTCACCACCTTCCGGTCTGCCCATTGCCAGGCCGACAGCCCGGTCAAGACGCTCGACCGGCTGGACGTGCGGCGCCTTGCGGATCCCCCCGGCGACGCGGTGATCGTGGAGGCCGCGGCGCGCAGCTTCCTGCACCATCAGGTCCGCTCGATGGTCGGCACGCTGGCGCTGGTGGGGCTGGGCCAATGGCGCGCGGAGCAGGTGGCGCAGGCGCTGGCGGCGAAGGACCGCGCCGCATTGGGCCTGAATGCGCCGGCCGAAGGGCTCTATTTCGTGGAGGCGCTGTATCCCGACGATGACGGCGCCGATCCCTGACCGGGGCGGCTATTGCGCCCAGGGCGGCCGCTCGACCACGTCGCCCTCTTGATTGATCACGCGGGTGTCGTCTCGCGGTTCCGGTGCCGGTTCGCGCGGTTGGCGCAAGCGCTCTGGCGGCTCCTCGCGGGGGCGGCCGGGCCCTGGCTGGGGCTCGGCGCCCGCAGCGCCGGGGCCGACGCCCATCGTGCCGGGGCCGACGCGCAGCTCCACCGGAACGCCCCCGATCTCGGTCCCCAGCACCGCCCCGCCCTCCCCGATCCGCAGGCGCGGCCCACCCTCCCCTGCGGGCAGCTCGCCAAGATCCGGAATGTCGAGCGGCTGAACCGGGCCGCCGGGATCGGGCAGCGGCGCCTGCCGTTCGGATGCCGGCGCCGCCGACGGACCCAGCGCTGCCTGCATGAAGTCGCGCCAGATGCGCGCCGGCACCGTGCCCCCGGACACAGCGCCCAGCGGCGAGTTGTCATCATTGCCGACCCAAACGCCCACCACCAGATCGCCCGCATAGCCGACGAACAGCGCGTCGCGATTGTCCTGCGTGGTGCCGGTCTTGCCGAAATTGGGCACGCCCAGCATCGCCGCCCGGCCGGTGCCGCGATTGATCGCGGCGCGCAGCATCCGCTCGATGCTCCGCCGGTCGGCGCCCGACAGGCTGTCCCTGCCGTCCCACAGCTGCGCCAGCCAGCCCTGCTCCTGCATCCGGAAGGCGCGCGGCGCCACCGGGAAGCGGTTGCCGGCGACCCCGGCATAGGCGGCGGTCAGTTCCAGCAGCGTCATGGTCGAGGTGCCCAGCGCCATCGACGGATCGCCGGGATCGAGCGGCGAGGTGACGCCGAGATCGCGCGCGGTTTCGATCACCGCCTCGTGCCCGACCTCCCCCAGCAGGCGGACGGCGGCGACGTTGCTCGATTGGGCGAAGGCCTCCTCCAGCGTGATGGTGTCGGAATAGCGGCCGCGCGCGTTTCTGGGCCGGTAGGAGCCGGCGGTGATCGCGCGGTTGTCGATCACGTCGTCGGGCTCCCACCCCGCACGCAAGGCGGCGAGATAGACGAACAGCTTGAAGGTCGATCCCGGCTGGCGCCGGGCCTGCGTGGCGCGGTTGAAGGGAGAGGCGGCATAGTCGCGCCCGCCGACCATCGCCACGACCTCGCCATTGGGCCGCATCGCCACCAGCGCGACCTGCGCCCGGCCCAGCGGGGCGCGCCCGATCGCCCGCCATGCCGCCGCCTGAAGCCGCGAATCGAGCGTGGTGGTCAGCGTCTGGCGGGCATAGCCGGTCCCCGCCAGCCGCCGCGCCTGGGGCAGCGCCCAATCGGCGAAATAGGTGCCGGTGGGCAGGTCATCGGTGCTCCGCACGTCGAGGCGTGGGCTGGGCATCGCCCGTGCCTCCGCTGCGGTCAGGAACCCGGCATCGACCATCGCGCCGAGCACCGTGCGCATCCGCTCTTCGGCCAGAGCGTAGTTCCTGGTCGGCGCATAGCGGCTGGGCGCCTGCAGCAGCCCGGCCAGCATCGCCGCCTGTTCGGGCCGCAGACGTTCGGGCTGACGGTAGAAGTAATGCAGGCTGGCGGCGCGCAGGCCATAGGTGTTGTCGCCGAAATAGGCGTTGGAAAGGTAGCGTTCGAGGATCTCGTCCTTGCTCAGCCACGCCTCCAGCCACAGCGCGATCAGCGCCTCGCGCCCCTTGCGGGTCAGGCTCTGTTCGGCGCTGAGGAAGGTGAACTTGGCGAGTTGCTGGGTGATCGTGCTGCCGCCCTGGGTGCGCCCGGTGGTGAGATTGCTCCACGCCGCCCGCGCGATCCCGCGCGGATCGAGGCCCCAATGATCGTAGAAGCGCCGGTCCTCGATGGCGAGGAAGGCCTCCACCACGTGCGGCGGCAGGGCCTCCACCTCGACCGGATTTTCGACGATGGCGCCGTTGCGGGCGATCGGCGTGCCGTCGGCGGCCAGCAGGGTCAGCTGCGGCGGAGCGATGGGCTGGAGCGACTTGCCCAGCGGCGCGGTGACCGCCAGCCACCCGACCAGCAGCAGGAACACGACCAGCAGCGCCAGCAGCCCGGCCCGCACCCAGCGCCAGCGCGACCGACCGGGCGCGGCCTCGCCGGGCGGCGTCTCGCGCCATGAACGATCGTCGTCGAAGCGATCGCCGTCGTCGGCATCGTCGTCGCCATAGAGCGGCGACCACGGTGCCTCCTCATGCGCGGCCGGCCAGGCGGAATCGTCCGCCGCCCGCGCGCCGCCGCCCGATCGCTGCCACAGATTCATCGCCAGTGTGTTATATCCGCACGACACAGGAGGCGAGGGTTTTCGGCATGCCCGGCCAATGCCAGGCCGCTTCTCTCGCCAACCGGCCTTCGTCCCGGCAAGGCAGCACGGAACAGCGGGAGGGCTGAGCGAACGAGGCGGCAGAGGGTCGCGTCCCCCGCCCTCCCCGGCCGAGCGGTCAGGCCTTGCCCACGACGCTTTCCGGCAGGTCCACGCCGAACACGCGCTGGTAGTATTCGGCCACCAGCACCCGTTCCGCCTCATCGCATTTGTTGAGGAAGGTCAGGCGGAAGGCGAAGCCGGGATCGCCGAAGATTTCGGTGTTCTGCGCCCAGGTGATGACCGTCCGCGGGCTCATCACCGTGGAGATGTCGCCGTTGATGAAGCCCTGCCGGGTCATCTCCGCGACCCGGACCATGTCCGCCACCATCGCGTCAGGCAGCTTGGTCTTGCCCTTGACGATCCGCCGCTCGGTCTCCTCCGGCAGATAGTTGAGGCCGACGACGATGTTCCAGCGGTCCATCTGCCCCTGATTGATCGCCTGCGTCCCGTGATACAGGCCGCTGGTATCGCCCAGGCCGACCGTGTTGGCGGTGGCGAACAGGCGGAAATGGGGGTTGGGTCGGATCACGCGGTTCTGGTCGAGCAGGGTCAGCTTGCCTTCGGCCTCCAGCACGCGCTGGATCACGAACATCACGTCGGGGCGCCCGGCATCGTATTCGTCGAACACCAGCGCCACCGGGTGCTGGAGCGCCCACGGCAGCAGCCCTTCGCGGAATTCGGTCACCTGCAGGCCGTCGCGCAGCACGATCGCATCGCGGCCGATCAGGTCGATGCGGCTGATATGGGCATCGAGATTGATGCGGATCAGCGGCCAGTTGAGCCGCGCGGCGACCTGTTCGATATGAGTCGATTTGCCGGTGCCGTGATAGCCCTGCACCATCACCCGCCGGTTGAAGGCGAAGCCGGCGAGGATCGCCAGCGTCGTGTCCGGATCGAACACGTAGCTGGTGTCCGTGTCCGGGACTCGCTCGTCCGCGCGCGAGAAGGCCGGCACCTGCATGTCGATGTCGATACCGAAGGTCTGCCGGACATCGACGGTGATGTCGGGGGCCGCCAGCACGGTGCCGCTATCCTGGGGGTTGGTGATCATCTCGTTCATCCTGCCGGGCGTGCTAGCGGCGCGGCGCAGGGGCTGCAACCGGCAAAGGCGCGCCGGTCTGCGCATGTCCGCAACCGGTCGCCGCAATTCGCCGCGCGGGTTGGAACCGCAGGCCCGCCGCGCCGCTTGTCGGAGCAGGGACACCAGCGGAGGTTGCATGTCTTCTCAACACGATCAGGGCCACAGCGTCCTCGGCACCGCAGCCGGGATCGGGCTGGCGCTGGGCGCGGTCGCGCTCGGCACCGTGCTGTCCACCCGGCCCCGCCGGCGCGGCGGCAACGGCGATGACGCGCCCGGCTTCACCGCCCGGCGAAGCTTCGGCAAATACGATGTTGTCGGCCGCACCGTCACGATCCGCAAGCCGCGCGCCGAACTGTTCGCCTTCTGGCGCGATTTCCAGAACCTGCCCAAGGTGATGGAGAAGCTCGTCAGCGTGCGCCCCACCGGCGCGCAGGGCCGATCGGTGTGGACCATCCGCGCCCCCGGAGGTCGCACGGTCGAGGTGGAGACCGAGATCGCGCGCGAGGTGGAGGGCGAACTGATCGCCTGGCGCTCGGTCGAAGGCTCCGACATCGACACCGAAGGGCGCGTCACCTTCGAGGATGCGCCGGGCGAGCGGGGCACGCGCGTCGGCCTGATCATCGCCTACGATGCGCCGGCCGGAGCGGTGGGGCGCATGGCCGCCAAGCTGTTCCTGCGCGAACCGGCGATCCAGGCGCGGCACGACCTCAAGCGCTTCAAGATGCTGATGGAAACGGGCGAGATCGCCACCTCCGCGCGGCGCCGCGACCACACCCGCGCCGCGCAACACGACACCCGGCAGGAGTACGCCTGATGAGAGCCCTCACCTGGCACGGCAGCAAGGACGTGCGAGTCGAAACGGTCGACGATCCCGAGATCATCAACCCGCGCGACGCGATCATCAAGGTCACCTCGACCGCGATCTGCGGGTCGGACCTCCACCTCTATGACGGGGTCATCCCCGGCATGAAGCCCGGCGACGTGCTGGGCCACGAGTTCATGGGCGAGGTGGTGGAGACCGGCAGCGGCAGCACGCTGCACAAGGGGCAGCGGGTGGTGGTGCCCTTCACCATCAGCTGCGGCGGCTGCTTCCACTGCCACATCGAGCAATATTCCGCCTGCGAGAACTCCAACCCGGTCGAAAAGCAGGACATTTCGGCGACGCTCTACGGCCAACCGATGGCGGGCCTGTTCGGCTACTCGCACCTCACCGGCGGCTATTCGGGCGGGCAGGCGGAATATGTCCGCGTGCCGTTCTCCGATGTCGGACCGATCGTGGTCCCCGACCACCTTGAGGACGACAAGGTGCTGTTCCTGTCGGAGAAGGTGTTACGGATCTTGTTCACGACCAGGGTCGACAGGGCCTCGCCCTCGACGTCCTCGGCGATGATCAGCAGCGGCTTACCGGCCTGGATGA
>JACIYY010000203.1 GCA_014359685.1 Porphyrobacter sp.
CTGGGCCACCGAGGTCGGGGTCGGCAGCTTCGGGGCGGAGGAGGTGCAGGTGTTCGGGGTCGAGAAGACCGCCGAGCTGCTGATCGGGCGGGTGCCGCAGGTCTATTGGTATTCGCTGTTCGACCTGCCGCAGAGCTGGGGGGCGGAAACCCGCCACCGCGAGGCCGAAGGGTCGAGCTATTACCGCCATTTCTACATGGGCCTGATCCGCGAGGACGGCAGCCCCAAGCCCGCGCTGGAGAGCTATCGCCGGGTCGCGGGCGAGATGGGGCTGATGCAATGGTTCCACTTCCACGACCCCCGGCTGGACCAGGCGGTGCGGTGGATGCGAGAGCTGGGCGTCCGCAAGCTGCGCACCGGCCTCAGCTGGGCCGACAGCTTCCGCCCCGGCGCGCTTGACTGGTTCGACCGGCAGATGGAGGCGCTGGCCGAGTTCGAGGTGCTGGTGACCTTCTGCTTCACGCCCGAGCATCTGGGGGTCGAGGCGCACCATACCAGCTGCGCGCGCGATCCGCAGGCCTTCGCCGATTTCTGCGCCTGGATGGTCGAACGCTACGCCCCGGCGCAGCAGCCGGCCCGCCAGCGGGCCGTGTCGGCGCAGCGCCGGGCGGGGGGCGCCTGATGCTGGCGCCCGAATCGCGCGGCATCCGGGTGGCGCTGGTCGGGGTCGGCAATTGTGCCAGCTCGCTGGTGCAGGGCCTCTCCTGGTACCGGTCGGGCGCGAACGACACGACCGGGCTGATGCACCACGATCTCGGCGGCTATCGGCCGGAGGATATTTGCATCGTCGCCGCCTGGGACATCGACCGCCGCAAGGTCGGGCGCGATGTGGCCGACGCGATCTTCGCCCGCCCCAATTGTACCGCGACCTTTTGCGAGCAGGTCGAGGCAACCGGCGCCAAGGTGCAGATGGGCCGCGTGCTCGATGGCGTGGCCGACCACATGGCCGGCTATCCGGACGATCGCACCTTCCTCCCCGCCGACGCGCCCGAGCCCGACCATGCCGCCGTGGTCGCCACCTTGCGCGAGAGCGAGGCCGAGGTGATGGTCAATTACCTGCCGGTCGGGTCGCAGCGGGCGAGCGAATTCTACGCCGAATGCGCGCTGGAAGCGGGGGTCGGCTTCGTCAACGCGATCCAGGTGTTCATCGCCAGCGACCCGGCCTGGGCCGAACGGTTCCGCGCCGCCGGGGTGCCGATCATCGGCGACGACATCAAGGCGCAGCTGGGCGCCACCATCGTCCATCGCGTGCTGACCGACCTGTTCGCCAAGCGCGGGGTCAGGCTCGACCGCACCTACCAGCTCAACACCGGCGGCAACACCGACTTCCTCAACATGCTGGAGCGAAGCCGGCTGGCGAGCAAGAAGGAGAGCAAGACGCAAGCCGTGCAATCGGTCGCCGCCGTGCGGCTGGAGGACGAGAACATCCATGTCGGCCCGTCCGATTACGTCGCTTGGCAGAACGACAACAAGGTCTGCTTCCTGCGCATGGAGGGCCGGCTGTTCGGCGGCGTGCCGATGAACCTGGAACTGCGCCTGTCGGTCGAGGATTCGCCCAACTCCGCCGGGGTTGCAATCGACATGATCCGCTGCGCCAAGCTGGCGCGCGACCGGGGGTTGGCCGGCCCGGTGCTGCCGGCCGCCGCCTATTTCTGCAAGCACCCGCCCGAACAGATGACCGACGATGCGGCGCACGAGGCGCTGGAGGCGTTCATCGCCGGCGGCGCGGCCTGACCCGACGATGGCGCAGCGCATGATGCAGGCGGCCGTGCTCGCCGCGCCCGGACAGGTGGAGCTGGCGGCGGTGCCGGTGCCCGAACCGGGTGCGGGCGAGGTTCGCATCCGGCTCGAAGGCTGCGGCGTCTGCGCCTCCAACCTGGAGCCGTGGGCGGGGCTGGGATGGCTGGCGTATCCGGGCCAGCCGGGCGGGCTCGGCCATGAGGGGTGGGGCACGATCGATGCGCTGGGCGAAGGAGTGACCGAGCTGCAGGTGGGCGACCGGGTGGCGGCGCTGTCCTATCGCAGCTTCGCCGAATATGACCTTGCGCGCGCGGACATGGTGGTCAAGCTCCCGCCGGCGCTTGCCGGCCAGCCGTTCCCCGGCGAGCCGCTGGCCTGCGCCTTCAACATCTTCCGCCGCAGCGACATTGCCGCAGGGGAAACCGTCGCCATCATCGGCATCGGCTTTCTGGGCGCGGTGCTGACCCGGCTGGCGAGCGAGGCCGGCGCACGGGTGATCGCGATCTCCCGCCGACAGGAATCGCTGGCCCTGGCGCGCCATTACGGCGCGGCCGAGACGGTGGCGATGGAGGATCATCGGGCGATCATCGAGGCGGTCACGGCGCTGACCGGAGAGCGCCTGTGCGAGCGGGTGATCGAATGCGTCGGCAAGCCCTGGCCGCTCGATCTGGCGGGCGATCTGGTCGGCTTCGGCGGGCGGCTGGTGATCGCCGGCTATCATCAGGACGGGCCGCGGCAGGTCAACATGCAGATGTGGAACTGGAAGGGCATCGACGTCATCAACGCCCATGAGCGCGACCCGGCGGTGCAGATGCGCGGGTTGCGCGAGGCGGTGGCGGCGGTCGCCTCCGGCCGGCTCGACCCCGCGCCGCTCTATTCCGCGCGCTATCCGCTGGACCGGCTGGGCGAGGCGCTCGATGCGACTCGCGACAAGCCGGGCGGCTTCGTCAAGGCGCTGGTGATGTTCGAATGAGCGCGCCTGCGGGCGGTCGGCCGCGCGTGGGCTTCCTCGGCACCGGGTGGATCGGCCGCCACCGGATGCAGGCAATGCTGGCGACCGGCGCGATCGAGGCGGCTGCGCTGTGCGACCCGGACCCGGCCTGCCTGGCGGAGGCGCGCGCGCTGGCCCCCGGCGCGGCGGTGCTGCCCTCGCTGGAGGCAATGCTCGACGACGCACTCGACTTCGGACTCGACGGCATCGTCATCGCCACGCCCAGCGCGCTCCATGCCGGCCAGTCGGTCGCCGCTTTGTCGCGCGGTCTGGCGGTGTTCTGCCAGAAGCCGCTGGGCCGCAACGCGGCGGAGGTGCGCGGCGTGATCGCCGCCGCGCGCCGTGCCGACCGGCTGCTGGGGGTCGACCTGTCCTATCGCCACACCGCCGCGGTGGAGGCCATCGCCGGCCCGATCCGCAGCGGCGAGCTGGGGACGATCTTCGCCGCCGACCTGACCTTCCACAATGCCTATGGCCCCGGCCGGCCGTGGTTCTTCGACCGCGCGCAATCGGGCGGCGGCTGCGTCATCGATCTTGGCGTCCACCTCGTCGACCTTGCGCTGTGGCTGCTCGGCTGGCCGGAGGTCACCAGGGTCGAGGCGCGGCTGTTCGCGGGTGGCCGCCCGCTCGGCGCCGGCGATCAAGCGGTCGAGGATTACGCGCTCGCCCGGCTCGACCTCGCCACCGGGGCGAGTGTCCGGCTGGCCTGTTCGTGGCACCTTCACGCCGGCCGCGATGCGGTGATCGAGGCGCAGTTCCATGGCACGCAGGGCTCGGCCGGGTTCCGCAACCTCGCCGGCAGCTTCTACGATTTCGAGGCCTTCCGCCATCGCGGCACGGCAAGCGCGCTGCTGGCCTCCCCGCCCGACGAATGGGGCGGCCGCGCCGCCGCCGCATGGGCGCGGCAACTGGCGCACAGCCCGCGCTTCGTCGCCAGCGCGGCGGAGCTGGAGACGCTGTCGGCTGCGCTCGACCGCATCTATGCAGCCGCCCGCAGCGCTGCGTGATCCGCTCCTGCCGCGCCGCCGTGTTTCTGCTCCGTTTCCAGGGATTTGGCGGCAAGGTCTGCAAACCGACAATCGCACGCCGGGTTTGGAACCTTGCGGGTTCCTGAACGTCGAACAGGTGAAAGGGCTGGGCGCCGCATGACGACGATATCGGTGTGCACATTGGCGAGAGGGCGCGCGCGCCACCTGGAGAACCTAGTGGCCGGATTGAGGCAGAGCGAGCGCCCGCCGCGAGAGCTGATCGTCGCCGTGATGCAGCGCCGCCGCTACAATCTGCCCGAAACGAGCTTCCCGATCCGTCAGGTGATGGTCGCCGATGCCGCGTCCGGCGAGGGGGAGCTGTGCCTGGCGCGCGGGCGCAACGCTGCGGCGCGGGCCGCATCGGGCGACCTGCTGGTGTTCCTCGATGCCGATTGCATCCCCGGCCCCACGCTGCTCGACGACTACGCCGCCGCTGCTGCGACGCATGCAGGCGTGCTGATCGGCGATGTCGGCTACCTCGCCAAGGGCGACGACGACCACGGCGTCGACTTCGCCCGGTTCGCAGCGACCGCCGTTCGCCATCCCGAGCGGCCCGAGCAGCCCGAGGCGGTCGCCGCCTGTGAGGGCCTGCCGCCGATCTGGTCGCTCAACTTCGCCATCACCCGCCGCGAGTTCTGCGCGATGGGCGGATTCGACGAGCGCTATGTCGGCTATGGCGGGGAGGATGCCGACTTCCTGCGGACGGTCCGCGCGCGCAACGCGCCGATCTGGTGGCTGCGCGGGGCAACCGCGTTCCACCAGTTCCATCCCCACCACGTGCCGCCGGTCCACCATCTCGACGAGGTGGTCGCCAATGCCCGCCGCTATGAGGAGAAATGGCGCGAGCCGGCGATGGAGCAATGGCTGCGGGCCTTCACCCTGATGGGGCTGGTCCGCCGCGACCGGGAGGGCTGGCGCAAGCTGCGCGAGCCCGGCGAGGCCGATTTCGCAGTCACCCGCCAGCAGGAGCTGCTACCCTGCGCCAGCGGGGCGCAGGTGCTGCGCTGGCTGGAGGAGCGGGCGGTGCGCCGGATCGATGGCCGGCCCGGCGGCCCCGGCAACGCCTCGACGGCTGCGGCCTGATCGTCGCCCATGAGAAGGACCATCATCGACCCCGTGGAGGCGGGGACGGCGCCGCACCCGCCAGCAACGGGCGACCGGACGGGGCACAGCGAGGTCGATCGGTATCCCCGGACCGGGCGGTTCCTGCTCGGCCGGCTGCGCCATGCGATGAGCGAGAAGGAGAAGCACACGGTCGAATCGCTGGTCGAGGAGGTGGTGACGCTGCCCCCGGCGACCACGATCATCGCGCGTGGCGACCTGTGCCGGAAAAGCACGATGCTGATCGATGGCTACATGTTGCGCACGATCCGCGAAGGCGGCCGCCGCTTTGTGGTCGGCATCAACGTGCCGGGCGATTTCGTCGATCTGCACGGCTTTGCGCTGAGGCGGCTCGACCACGACATCGTCTCGCTCGGCGCGACCACCATCGGCACCGTCCCGCACGGCCGGCTGGAGGAGGTGATGCGAACCGCCCCGCACCTTGCCCGCCTGCTGTGGTTCGCCACCCTGCTGGAGGCGGCGATCCACCGCGAATGGATCATGCGGTTGGAACGGCTAACGGCGGCCCGCCGGGTCGCGCATATTTTCGCAGAGCTGTGGTACCGTCTCGATCTGGTCGGCCTGGGCCGGCGCGACGGGCTGCGTACGCCGCTGATCCAGGCCGACCTCGCCGATATGTGCGGCACCACCGCGATCCACATGAACCGCGTGCTGGGCCAGCTGAAGAAGGAAGGGGTGGCCGAGTTCCGGCGCGGCACCGTCTCTGTTCCGGACCGCTCCAGGCTGGAACGCTTCGCCGATTTCGACCCCACCTATCTCTATGGACGCGGCGTTCTGGAGGTCGGGGACGAACTCGACGACGTTGCCGCGGCGTGGGCCTGACCGGCGGTTCGCCGACCGCCGATGACCAGCCCCGGCGCGGCCGACGGCGCGCAGCCCGAAGTGCCCCGGAGCCATGCCGGCAGGAGCGCGGCGGACATGGCCCGCCACCATCGCACGAGGCCGCAAGTCGGCCTCCGGCAAAATCCGGATGCGATTTGTCGGCCGGTGACATAGGCGGGCACGGCGATGCGGCCCGAAATGCTCAACCCCCTGTTCGCCGGGATCGACAGCTTCGAAGGCGTCGGCCCGAAGCTGCGCAAGCCGTTGGAGCGGCTGGGGCTGACCCGCGTGCGCGACGTGCTCTACCATCTGCCCGAACGCTTCGTGACGCGGCGCGCGATCCCCGACCTCGACGCCGCCCAGCCCGGCGAGCAGGTGGTGGTGCCGCTGACAGTTGTCGAGCATCGCGGCGGCGGCAGCCCGCGCGCGCCGTTCCGGATCATGGCGCAGGATGCGGCCGGCAATGTCTGCGCGCTGGTGTGGTTCGGCCGGTCCGCCTTCGGCCCGCGCAAACAGCTGCCGGTGGGGGCGCAGGTGTGGGTCGCAGGCCGGATCGACCAATATGGCCAGATGCTCCAGATCGTCCACCCCGATCATGTGGCGCAAGGAAGCGCGGCGGCGACCGGGCGGCTGGTGGAGCCGGTCTATCGCCTGTCCGAAGGGCTGACCCAGCCGCGCGTCGTCGCGCTGGTCGAACAGGCACTGGCGCGTGCGCCCGAGCTGCCCGAATGGATCGAGCCGGGGGTGCTGGCCAAGCACGACTGGCCCGGCTGGCGCGAGGCGCTGGCGCGCGCGCATCGCGGTGCGGACGCGGCGGCGCGCGACCGGCTCGCCTATGACGAGTTGCTGGCCAATGCGCTGGCGCTGCTGCTGGTCCGCCAGGAAGGCCGGAGACGGCGCGGGCAATCGTTGCAGGGCAATGGTTTGCTGCGCAGCAAACTGGCGCTGCCATTCCCGCTGACCGGGGCGCAGAAGCGCTCCATCGCAGAGATCGCCGGCGACATGGCGCAGGAGGCGCCGATGCTGCGCCTGCTGCAGGGCGATGTCGGATCGGGCAAGACGGTGGTCGCGCTGGAGGCGCTGCTGCTGGCGGTGGAGGCCGGCGCGCAGGGAGCCCTGCTGGCCCCGACCGAGATCCTCGCCCGCCAGCATTTCGACACGCTGCGGCGGCTGGCGGCGCCCACCGGCGTCTCGATCGCGCTGTTGACCGGCCGCGACAAGGGCCCTGCACGAGAGAGCACGCTGATGGGGCTGATGGACGGCAGCATCGCCATCGTGGTCGGCACCCATGCGATCTTCCAGGAGGCGGTGACCTATCGCAATCTGGGGCTGGTGGTGATCGACGAGCAGCACCGGTTCGGTGTTTCGCAGCGGCTGCTGCTGGCGCGCAAGGGGCGGCGCACGCCGCACCTGCTGGCGATGACCGCGACCCCGATCCCACGCACGCTGGTGCTGGCCAATCATGGCGAGATGGATGTCAGTCGGCTGGACGAGATGCCGCCGGGCCGCCAGCCGATCGACACCAGGGTCGTCGCACTCGACCGGCTGCCCGAGGTGGTCGACAGCCTCGCGCGCCATCTTGAGAGCGGGGCCAAGGCCTATTGGGTGTGCCCGATGGTGCGCGCCGGCGAGGGCACGGCGGAGGGCGACGACCTCGCTGCCGCCGAAGCCCGCTTCGCCAGCCTGCGGGCACGGTTCGGCGAGCAGGTGGTGCTGGTCCACGGCCAGCTCCGGCCCGAGGTCAAGGACGCGGCGATGGAGCGCTTCGCCAGCGGCGCGGCCCGGCTGCTGGTCGCCACCACCGTGATCGAGGTGGGGGTCGACGTGCCCGACGCCACGCTGATGGTGATCGAGCAGGCCGAACGCTTCGGCCTCGCCCAGCTGCACCAGCTGCGCGGCCGGGTCGGGCGCGGCAGCGGCAGATCGGTGTGCCTGTTGCTGCGCGGCACGGGCGAGGGGGGCGCGCTGTCGGACGTTTCGCGCCGCCGGCTGGCGCTGATGCGCGAGACGCAGGACGGCTTCCGGCTGGCCGAGGAGGACCTGGCGCTGCGCGGCGGGGGCGAGCTGCTGGGCACGCGCCAGTCGGGGGAGGAGGCGTTCCGGATCGCCGATCTCGACCAGGCCCAGCGCCTCGCGCAGATGGCGCAGGACGATGCCCGGCTGCTGCTGGAGCAGGCCGAGGGGCTGGGCGGCGAACG
>JACIYY010000204.1 GCA_014359685.1 Porphyrobacter sp.
CCGGCCTCGAACAGCCGGACCGAGGGCGACCAGCCGGCCGCGATCATGTCGGCGCGGGTCACGTTGAGTGTGAAGCGGCTGGCGGCGTAGAAGGCCGGGTGATCGGCGGGCGGCAGGTGCTCGATCCGCTCGACATTGGCGGGCCAGCCGACCGTCTCCGGATATTGCGGCCCGGCGACCACGAAGCGGCGTTCGGGGCAGGCGCGCGCCGGCTCGATCAGCAGGCGCTCCAGCACCGGCTGGCGGTCGGGGCTGTAGGTGCCAAGATAGGACAGGTCCCAGCGTTTGGGCGTATCCAGCGGGTGGTAGCGGGCAGTATCGACCGCGCAATAGAGCGCGCGCGCGCAGGGCGAACCGAACGCTCGCTCCAGCCGCGCCAGTGTCGGCCCGCCGGTGAAGGAGAAGTAGATCGCGTAGCCGGGGATCAGCTCGGGCGAGAGATATTCATGGTCGCCGCGCGCCAGCTTGGCGAGGGTGACCGGCGTGTCGATGTCGTAGAAGCAGGCGGTGCCGCGCGCATGGGCCTGCACGAAACGGCCCACCGCCACGCCATCGGGCACGTAGGAGCCGACCATCACCGCGTCGGCGCTGGCGATCTCGGCCCGCCACTCGTCCAGCGCGGCGAGACTGTGATAGAATTCGAGGCGGCAGAAATCGGGATCGGGCAGGTCGCGATGCTCGGCATACCAGGGCATGTCGCGTTCGAGGAACAGCACCTCGTGCCCGCGCGCGGCGAAGGCGGCGAGCAGCGCCCGGAAGGTGGTCGCATGGCCGTTGCCCCAGGCCGAGGACAGGCTGAGGCCGAGGACGACCAGCTTCATGCCAGCGCCCCTGCGGAGGGGATCGTGGCCCGGCCGAGCACCTGGTCGACCTCCGCCGCGCGCAGATCGTAGGTATGTTCGGCCAGCACCCGGGCGAGCGCTGCCTGCCCGATGGCGCGCGCCCGCTCCGGGGTCAGCGCGGCGAGCTGGTCGGCCACGTCCTGCCCGTCGCGCGCAACCAGCACCTCGGTCCCGGGCGCGAGGAACTGCTCGATCCCCTCCCACGCATCGGTGATCAGGCACGCGCCCGCGCCCGCCGCCTCGAACACCCGGGTGGCGGGGGAGAAGCCGACATCGGCCATCGAATCGCGCGCCACGTTGAGGACTGCGGCGGGCGTGCAGTTGAAGGCGTTGTGGCTGGCGGTGCCGACATGGCCGATGGCGCGCACATTGGCCGGCATCGCCTTGTCGTGCCAGCCATTGCCGCCGAGCAGGAAATGCCGGTCGGGCAGCAGGGCGGCGGCGCGCAGGAAGAACTCCTCCACCCGCGCCTCGCGGTCGGGCAGGCGATTGGCGAGGAAGCCGAGATCGGCGGCGAAGGCCGGATCGGGCGCCACCGGATGGTGGGTGGCGGGGTCGAGCGCGTTGTAGATGGGCACGCAGTCGCGCGCGCCGAAGGTGCGATAGGCCTCCACCACCGGCGGCCCGCCGCCATAGGTGAAGACGAGGTCGAGGGCAGGCAGGGCGCGGCGCACAGGATGGCCCGGATCGGCGCGCATCTCGTCCAGCGTGGCGGCGGCATCGACATCCCAGTAGATGGTCAGCGCGTCTGCCCGGGCACCGGCGAGGACGCCCTCCAGCAGCTCGCGGTCGAACACGCCGACGCCATTGGCCTTGACCACAATGTCGGCCGCGCCGGCCTCCGCCAGCACCGCGCGCACGCCTTCGGGCGTGGCCGGATAGACCACCGACCGGCACCATTCGGGCGGATCGATGTCGCGGTGCTGCTGGCGGTCGAAGGCGTCGGGTTCGTAGAAGGTGATCGCATGGCCGCGCCTGGCCAGCGCGTGCAGGATGCCGCGATAATAGGTCGCCGCGCCGTTCCAGTAGGAGGACAGAAGGCTCGATCCGTAGAAGGCGATCTTCATGCCGAGATCCTTTCGGGTGAGGCGGGCCGCAGCGCGGCGGCGATGGCCAGCAATTCGTCGACCCGGTGGGCGCAGGTATGGCGGGTGCGGATCGTCTCCCACCCGCTGGCAGCGAGCGCCGCGCGCAGCGCCGGATCGCGAGCCACCGCGGTCAGGTGGCGCTCCATCTCCGGCCCGTCGCGAGCGACCAGATAGTCGCTGCCGGGGCGGAACAGTGCTTCGGCATCGTCCCACGGCGCGCTTACCAGCGGGATAGCGCAGGCCAGCGCCTCGAACACCCGGATGGTGGGGATGCCGGGCAGGATCGTGGCATAGAAGCGGCGCGGCACATGGATCGTGGCCAGGTGCCGGGCGAACAGCGCCGGCGCGCAGGCATTGGGCGCCCAGCCGTGATAGGCGGCGCCGTAGCGCGCGAGCATCGCCCGCGCCTCGTCAGGATAGCGCACGCCGTAGATGTCGAGCGGCAGGCCGGCGGCGCGGGCGGGGGCGAGGAGGAAGCGCTCGATCTCCTCGCTCCGCTCCCCGTCGCCCCAGTTGCCGATCCAGATCAGGCCGCGGCGCTGGTGGTCCCGCTCCTCCTCCGCTGCGGGCGGGTGAAAGCGGCGGGTATCGGCGGCCTCGTGCCAGGTCCACACCCGGTTTCCCCAGCCCCACCGGCGATAGACCTGCGCCAGCGCCTCCCCGAAGGCGAGCACCCCGTCATAGCCATCAAGGTCATAGGCGCGCATCTCGTCGGGCGCGCTGACCGCGCGGTGGTGGGTGTCGTGGAACAGCAGCAGGAACGGTGCGCCCCGTCGGCGCAGCGCACCGAGCGCGGCGACCAGCGCGGGATCGTTCCATTCGTGGACGATCACCAGGTCGGCGCCCTCGACCAGCGCCGCAGGGTCGGCATCGCTGGAATAGGCGGTGGAGGCGAGGCGCGGATAGCGCCTGTGCCACGCCTCCAGCCCGGCCTCGCCATGGTCGGCGAGCAGGTTGGCGAGGCTCCACGCCCCCTCCGGCTCATAAGCGCGCACATCGTGCCCGCGCTCCACCAGCTCATCGAGCACCCCGCGCAGGAAATGGGCGTTGCCGTGGTTCCAGCACGAGGCGAGCGAGTGGGTGAAATAGACGATCCTCACGCCGCCGCCTCCTGCCGCCCGGCGAGCAGGCGATCATAGACCCGCGCCATCGCCACCGCCGCCGCCGCCGGCGTGTAGCGCAGCGCGCGGTCCAGCGCCGCCGCACCCTTCGCCGCCCGCGCCGCAGGGTCGGCGAGCAGGCGGCGGATCGCGGCGGCATAGGCCTCCTCGTCATCGGCGGGGACGAACAGCGCGGCGCCGTCCCACAGCTCGCGGAACGGGGCGATGTCGGACAGAACCAGCGCGCAGCCGGCCTGCGCGGCCTCCAGCACGGCGAGGCCGAACGGCTCGAACCGGGCGGCCGAGACGAATACCGGCCGGCGCGCCAGCAGGGCACCGAGCGGCTGCGCGTCGATCTGGCCGAGCACGTCGAGATGATCGAGCGCGACCCGTTCGCCATGCGGCCCGACGAGCGCCCCGGCGGCGAGGAACGGCGCGTCGAGCCGCGCGGCCACCCGGTCGAGCCGCAGCGCATTCTTGACCGGATCCCACAACCGCCCAACCGTCAGCGCGGCGGCGAGCGGCGGATCGGCGGGGGTCGGCGCCCGCGAGGGCGCGCGGCCGTTGAGCACAATCAGCGGAGCGGTGGGCAGGCGATAGGTCCGGCGCACGATGGCGCCATAGGCGGCGGTGGGCGCGACCACCGCGTCGGCGGCGGCAAGGCCTTGGGCCATCATCTGCCGGTGCCAGTGGAACGCGGACAGCAGCGGCTCCGCGCGTGCCGCCTGCCACCAGGTCGCGACACAGCCATGGGTGATGGCAGCCACCGGCGCCGGCCAGTCGGCGGCGCCGACCAGCGTGGGCATATTGCAATGGATGAGGTCCACGCCCCGTTCGGCGGCCAGCGCCGCCAGCGCCCGCGCCGCGCATTCGACCGGCTGCGGCCCGGCCGACAGCCAGTCGAGCGGCTGGCCGGTCTCCACCAGCTCCACGCGCGCGATCCGCTGCGCCCGCGCGCGCTGGTCTGGGGAGGGGGCAGGGCCGACCAGTGCCAGCGTCACCCGATGGCCGTTGGCGCCCAGTGCGGCGGCGAGATCGGTGGCGTATTGCCACACCCCGCCCACGGCATCGGCGGTCATCAGGATATGGCGCGGGGGCGCGGGCAGGATCACAGCGCCGCCCGCCGCTGCGGCTGCGGGTGAGCATCGCCGGCGGTGGCCGCGAGCGGCAGGCCGCGCGCCTCCGCCAGCCAGCGGGCGAGGTCCGCCACGCCCTGTCGCCAGCCGGTGCGGGGCGGCAGGCCCAGCGCGGCGTCGATGGCGCGGGTATCGGCGATGAACCAGCGCTGGTCGCCAGGGCGCCAATCGGCGAACTCGACCTGCGGGTTGCGGCCGGTGATGCGCCCGATCTCCTCGATCAGCGTCAGCAGGCTGACTGCGTTGGCCGGGCCGCCGCCCCAGTTGAACGCCTGCCCGGCGATCCGGTCGATGGCGCCGAGCGCGGCGAGATAGGCGCCGCTTGTGTCGCGCACGTCGCAGATGTCGCGGACCTGCCTGCCGTCGCCGAACAGGGTGATCGGCTGGCCTTCCAGCGCGCGGATCAGGAAATGCGCGACCCAGCCCTGATCCTCGGTCCCCATCTGGCGCTGGCCGTAGATGCAGCTCATCCGCAGCACCGCCGCGCGCAGCCCGTAGCTGCGGGCATAGTCGAGCACATATTGGTCGGCCGCGCCCTTGGAGCAGCCATAGGGGGTGTGGAAGTCGAGCGGCTGCGCCTCGCCCACGCCATGCGTCGCCAGCGCCGGGTCGGCCGGGACATGGCCCTGCGCGGTGGAGACCATCTCGAACGCGCCGAGATCGCCATAGACCTTGTTGGTGGAGGCGAAGATCACCGGCGCGCGCGGGCTGCGTTGGCGGATCGCCTCCAGCAGGTGGAAGGTGCCAAGGACATTGGTCTCGAGATCGGCGCGCGGATCGGCCAGGCTGGTGGTCACCGCCACCTGCGCGGCGAAATGGAACGCAGCCGCGATGCCGTCGGCCGCGCGGGTGAGTACATCGCCATCCCGGACGTCGCCGATCACCGGCTCGATCCGCTCGCCATGGCGGGCGACCAGCCATTCAAGGTTGCGCTCCACCCCCGGGCGCCCCAGCGAATCGAACACCCGCACCCGGCGCCCTTCGCCCGCAAGCCGATCGGCGAGGTTGGCGCCGATGAAGCCGGCGCCGCCGGTGATCAGGATCGCGCCTCCACCGATGGCAGTGTCGATGGCGGGCAGGCTCATGCGACCAGCCCGCGCGCTTCCAGCTCGCGCCGCGCGCTGTCGACCCGGTCCTCGGCCGTCTGCGAGGCGACCCATTCGGCCAGCACTGCCAGCCCGTCGGTGAAATCCTCGCGCGCCTCGAACCCCAGCACCTCGCGCGACAGGGCGGTATCGCAGAAGCAGTGGCGGATATCGCCGGTGCGGGCCTTGCCGACGATCTCGGCCTCGATGTGGTTCTTCCCCATCGCGCGGGCGAGCTCGGCCGCCACCTCCCGGACCGAGCGGTCCTGGCCGGAGCCGATGTTGAAGGTGCCGCCCGCCGCCTGCGGCAGCACCAGCGCATCGGCGAAGGCGCGGGCGACGTCGTTGACGTGCACGAAATCGCGCCGCTGCTCGCCATCTTCGAAGATCATTGGTGGCTGGCCGTTGAGCAGGCGCGCGGCGAAGATCGCCAGCACGCCGGTATAGGGGTTGGAGAGCGCCTGGCCGGGGCCATAGACGTTGAACAGCCGCAGGCACACGCTCTCCATGCCATAGGGCGCGGCCATGATATGGGTGGTGCGTTCCTGGACGTATTTGTTGAGCGCATAGATCGAGGCGAGGCTGGGGCGCTTCCATTCCGGCGTCGCCACCGGGGTCAGCGGGCGCCCCTGCCTGTCCAGCGGCTCCCAATTGGCCTGCCCGTCGCGCAAGCTGCCGCGCGCCGCATCCTCCACCAGCGCGCCATCGGCATCGCGGTAGAGCCCTTCGCCATAGATGCTCATCGAGGATGCGGTGACGACCCGGCGCACGGGCGCGTCGATCAGTTTCTCGAACAGCACGGCGGTGCCGACATCGTTGGTGGAGGTGTAGCGCTCGACCTCATACATCGACTGCCCGACGCCGACCTCGGCCGCGAGGTGGACGACGCTGTCGATGCCCTTCAGCGCCTGGGCCACCGCAGCGCCGTCGCGGATGTCGGCGCGGACC
>JACIYY010000205.1 GCA_014359685.1 Porphyrobacter sp.
CAGGGTGCTGCCGGTGAGAATCGTGAGCAGGAACAGGAGGCGGCGGGCCAGCCCCGCCCGCGCGCTGGCAATCGACACGCCCGCGCCCTTGCGGCGCGTCGCCACCGGCGGCAAGCGAAAACCGGCCGCGCGCCCGCGTCAGCCGCGACCGCAACCGTTGGCGTCAGCCGAGGTCGAAGGTGACCGGCACCAGCACCCACGCCTCGCGCGGCTCGCCGGCCTGCGATGCGGGGATGAAGCGCCAGCCGCGCACCGTCTCCAGCGCCGCCTCGTCGAGCCGCCGGTGCCCGCTCGATTCCTCGATCTGGAGGCGTAGCGCGCGCCCGTCGCGGCTGACCAGGACGCGCAGCACCGCGACCCCCTCCTCGCGCGCGCGGCGCGACAGATAGGGGTAGGCGGGCGCGGGATTGTCGAGCTGGCGGGCGGAGAAATCGGGCGGCACCACCGGCGCCGGCGCTGGCTGAGCCTGCGGCGCGGCGGCGGCCAAGGCGGGCGCCGGCGGGGCAGACGGCGCTACCACCGGACCGGGGGGACTGGCCGCGATCTCCACCCGGCGCGGCAGGCTGAGCGGGCTTTGCGGCGCGAGCAGCGGCGCGGCGGCCGCCTGGCGGGCCGGGGCAGGCTCGGCCGGCTGCGGCAGGGTTTCGGGGGGCAGGGGTTCAGGCGGCAGCGGCTCGGGCGGCGCGGCCTCGGCGACCGAGAAGGTCGCCAGCCGATCCCGCTCCGCCCGCTCCTCACCGGCAAAGTGCATGGTCGCCAGCGCGCCGATCATCGCGATATGCAACCCCAGGATCGCGGCCAGCACCGTGGGGCTGGGGCCGGGGCTGCGATAGCCCTCGCCCGGCATCCGCCGCGCCGGCGCCGGCTCGGGCGGAACCCGGACCGGCTCCGGCGCCGGCGGCTCGGGCCGCGCCGCGCGGGACGCAGCAAGTTGGGCGACCGAACCGTTTGCCAGTGCCAGGCTGTGCATGGCCCTCATATTCAGCGCTCCACCCGCAGTTGCAAGTCAGAATCATTCGCGAAACATGGCGCCGGCCCCGCTCCTTGCGCTCAGTAGCGGGCGGTCAGCGTCACCAGCGCCTGCCGGCCCGCCGCCGGGACCGCGAAATGCGGGTTGCGGATCTTGGCGATGTAGCGCTCGTCGGTGAGGTTGTTGACATTGACCCGCACGCCCAGCCTGTCGTTCACCTCGAACTGTGCATGGGCATCGAAGCGCAGATAGCCACCGGCGCGGATCAGGTTGGCGGCATCGGCGTATCGCTTGGACGCGCCATAGGCTCCGGCGCCGACACTGAAGCGCGGGACCACCTGCCAGTCCACCGTCGCTGCGACATTGTGCCGGGGCGTCTGCGGGAGGGTCTTGCCGACGTTGGAGGTGGCATCGTTGCCCGGATCGGCGTCGCCCGACGCCGCGTCGGAGCGCAACTCGCTGTCGAGGAAGGTATAGCCGACCAGCATCCGCACCGGCCCCGCCGTGCCGGTGGCGCTGATCTCGAAGCCGCGCAGGCGGGCGGCGTCGAACACATCGGTAACGACATCGTCGACGGTGTTCTGGATGTTCTGGCGGTCGATCTGGAAGATCGCCGCGCTCACCAGCAGCCCGCCACCCAGCATTTCGGCCTTGGCGCCCGCTTCCCAGTTCTCGGTGGTCTGCGGCTCGTACAGGCTGTTGCTGGCGTTGAGGTCCTGCCCGCCCTCGCCCACCGTGGTGCCCGGCGGGGTCTTGGCATTGGCGTAGGAGACATAGAGGCTGGTGGCCTCGCTCGGCTTGAACACCACCCCGCCCTGATAGGACCAGAAGGTGCCTTCATTGGCCACGTCATAGGGCGTTCCGCGCAAAATGCCGGCGCCGCTGGCGGAATAATCGGTCCAGCGCACGCCGCCGTTCAGCAGCAGCGCCGGCACGATGGTGACGGTATCGAACAGATAGAGGCTGACATCCTCCGCCTCGGCGACGGCGACGCTGGGGTTACGCGCCACCGTGCCGGCCCAGGGATCGGACGGATCGGGGTTGGCGAGCGGAGTGCAGTCGAACGCCGCCAGGGCCTGCGCATTGCAGCCCGATCCGGGCACGGCGGGGTCGAACCGGTAATTGCCGGTGGTGGCGAGGTATCCGGCATTGGTCGATTCGGCATGGCTGTATTCCACCCCCAGCGACAGGCTGTGCAGCAGCGATCCGGTGTTGAACACGCCGGCCAGGTTGGTGTTGCTGCCGATCCCCTCCTGCCGCGAGCCGCGGCTCTTGATGTTGCGCCAGACCAGGCCGTTGGCGACATTGCCGGCGCTGTCATCGGGGTTGGTGACGATGTAATGGTGGCGCGTATCGCTGTAGCGGGTGGTGTTCGACAGAACGAAGCCCGATCCTAGCGCCCATTCGATCTGCCCGGTCATCGCATCGACATTGGTGTCGCGGAAATCGCGGTTCAGCAGACCATAGAAGTTGTCGCGGTCGGTCTCGGCGGCCTCGCGCCTTCCGCCGGGCAGCTGCCCGCGCGAGGTCAGCGGGATGCCGTAATCGGGCATCGCGTCGCCTTCGAGGTGGTAATAGTCGAGCGTGGCGCTGAACGGCGAGCCGGCCCCCAGCGTGACCGAGGACGCGACGCCCCAGCGGTCGTCGAACACCTCGTCGCGGCCCGGCACCATCGAATCGTGATACAGGCCGACGACCCGCACGGCGGCGTGTTCGCCCAGCTCGTGGTTCACATCGGCGGTGATCCGCACCAGGTCCGAGGTGCCGCCGGTGATCTGGGCGCTGGCGAAATCGCCCCGGCGCGCGACCTTGGAGACCAGGTTGATCGCGCCTGCCGCAGTGCCGCGCCCGCCAAAGGCGCTGCTCGGCCCCTTGGCAACCTCGATCCGCTCCAGCGCGAAGATCTCGCGCTGCTGCGATCCGATATCGCGGACCCCGTCCACGAACACGTCGCCGGTGGCATCGACGCCCCGGATCAGCGGGATGTCGGCGCTGGCCACCCCGCCCTCGCCGGCGCCCAGGGTGATGCCCGGCACGGTGCGGAAGGCTTCCTCCAGGCTGAACGTGCCGGTGTCCTGCAACACGTCCTCGGTGATGACGTTGACGATGCGCGGCGTGTCGAGGATTCGCGCGGTCGCCTTGGGGGAGGACAGCTCGACCGCGCCATACGCCTCCTCTGCGGCAGTATCGGTGACGGTCACGCCCTCCAGCCGCGTCGGCTGCGCGGATTCCTGCGCCAGCGCCGGCGCAGTGGCGATGAAGCCGACGCAGCCCAGCGCCACGAAGCCTCCGGCCGCCGCGCGTGTGGTGTTGCGATGTCGTGTCATGGATCCCCCCCTTGTGACGTTCGAGACGTGGCGTGGGGGCGCTCTTACGAATCACTCGCAACAAGGTCAATCACTAATGCGAACCAATCGCATTATCTGTCCGCCCGCTCAGGCGTCCGCCCGGCGGCGCATCAGATTGTGGTACAGATTGGTCAGCTCCATCACCACCGCATCGGTGGGACCGCGCTCGGCAGAAAGGGTGCGGATGCTGCGATCGAGCCGATACAGCTCCTCGCGTTCGCCGTGGTCGCGCACCATGCTCTGCAACCAGAAGAAGCAGGCCGTGCGCTCGCCCCTCGTCACCGGCGTGACCCGGTGCAGGCTGGAGGCCGGGTAGAGCACCATGTCGCCGGCGGGCAGCTTGACACGGTGCTCGCCGAACAGGTCCTCGACGATCAACTCGCCGCCATCATAGGCGCCCGGATCCTCCAGGAACAGCGTGCAGGACAGGTCGCTGCGGATGCGGAACTCCGATCCGGCCAGCGCACGGATCGAATTGTCGACATGCAGCCCGAATTCCTCGCCCCCGGAATAGCGGTTGAACAGCGGCGGAAAGACCTTCAGCGGCAGCGCGGCGGCGACGAACTCCTCGGTCCGGCCCAGCGCGTCGAGCACCATCCGCCCGGCTTGCGCGGCCGCCTCGCTGCCCTGCCGCAGCTGGCGGTTGCGCTTGGTCAGCCGCGATTGATGGCCCGATGTCTGGTTGCCGTCGACCCACTCGCCGGCCTCGATCGCGGCGCGAACCGCCGCCAGCGCGGGCGCGTCGAGCACGCTTTCGATCCTCAGCATCATCGCGCGCCGCTCCTCCGGCTGGCTCCATGCTGCGAATCGGGATCAATAGCAATAGCGAGGCAGGCCCCTCGCAAGCAAGCGGCACGCGGCCGCAGAGATCAGCGCGCCGCGTTCTGCAATGCCGGCTCAGAGTCCCGAGGCGCCGCCGTCCCCGGCTCCCGCCCGAACGGGCGTCAGATGAACAGCAGCACCGGCGACCAGCTTACCAGCGCCAGCCCGATCAGCAGGCCAAGCCGCACCGGCGCCGGGAATTTCGGCTGGTCGGGATCGGGCCGACGCATCCGTCGCGACGCGGGGACCGCTCGCGAATGGAACTGCATCGCCGGGTGAAAAAGCGGCTGGCTGGCCATTACAACTCTCCTCGACCCCGAATTTTCTGGCTAAGACTCACTCCTGTAGCGGTAAACGTGCGGTTCAGGCAAGGGTTCCAGATCCCGGGACGGACACAACCATATCCGCATGATCGATGCCGCACGCGCTTTGCAGCTGAGGGTATTGAGAACCAGTGGGTATTGAGAACCAGTTGCAATTACCCGCGCGCTCTGGCACCCCATCTAACGTGACTGCCTTGGCTACCCTCGACCGTCTGCCGGCCCGCCGCCCGGCGCGAATCGTCGCCGTGCACTGGGACGCGCTCGCGCCGGAGGAGGCGAAGCGGCTCCAGACCCTCGGCATCGTCGAAGGGGCGCGGGTCTCGGTCGCCTATCGCGGGATCTTCGCCGGCCGCGACCCGCTGGCGGTGGCGGTCGGGCGGATGATCGTCGCCCTGCGCCGCAGCCATGCCCGCGCGATCGAGGTCGAGGAACTGGCGGGCGCCCGCGCTCCCGAGGCCCCTGCCCCCGACGCCGCCGCCCCGGAGGATTCCCCCGCCCCCGAACGCTCCGCCGCGTTGCCCGCCACCATGGTGCGCGGGGCATGAGCCGGCTGCGCCGCGCCGCGCTGGTCGGCAATCCCAATGCCGGCAAGAGCGCTCTGTTCAACGCGCTGACCGGCGCGCGCCAGAAGATCGCCAATTATCCCGGCGTCACCGTGGAGCGGAAGGCCGGGCGGATGATCCTGCCGACCGGAGAGCCGGTCGAGCTGATCGACCTGCCCGGCAGCTATTCGCTCGACGCCGCCAGCCCGGACGAGGAGGTGACGCGCAAGGTCGTGCTGGGCGAGTTTCCCGGCGAGGCCATGCCAGACGTGCTGGTGGTGGTGCTCGATGCGGCCAATCTGGAACAGCATCTGGTGTTCGCGCAGGAGCTGATCGCGCTCGGCCGACCCTGCGTGGTCGCGCTCAACATGGTCGATCTGGCGGAGCGCGACGGGCTGGTGATCGACCCCCGCGCGCTGGAAGCCGCGCTCGGCGTGCCGGTGGTCGCCACCGTCGCGGTCCGCAAGCGCGGCCTCGATGCGCTGCTGGACGCGGTGGCCAGCGCCTCGGCGCCCGGAGCGCTGGGCGGATCGCTGCCCGCATCCTCGCCCCGCCGCCCGCAGCCGGTGCCGCCTGCCGAGCGTCGCCGCGCCGCGCAGCGCATGGCGCATGATGCGGTGGTGTCGGAAACCGCCCAGCACCGCCTACACGCGCGGCTCGACCGGGTGCTGCTGCATCCCTGGCTCGGCCCGCCGATCCTGTTCGCGCTGCTGTTCGTCGTGTTTCAGGCGGTGTTCTCGTAGGCGACGCCCTTCGCCGATGCCATCGATGCCGC
>JACIYY010000206.1 GCA_014359685.1 Porphyrobacter sp.
AGTTCCCGACCGGGGCGCTGATGGAAAAGGGCGTGCAGCTCAGGACTGGCCAGACCCATGTGCAGAAATACACGAAGAAGCTGCTGGAGAAGATCGAGGACGGCACGCTCGACACCACCTTCCTCATCAGCCATCGCCTCCCGCTGGAGGATGCCGCGCGCGGCTACAAATGCTTCAAGGATGAGCAGGACAGCTGGACCAAGGTGGTGCTGAAGCCCACGATGGAGATGGCGGAATGAGCAAGAACAGCATCGACAGGCTGTCCGGCCTTGTCGTGGTCACCGGCGCTTCCAGCGGCATCGGGCTGGAGCTGGCCAAGCTGGCGGCAGCCGATGGTTGCGACCTGATCCTGATCGCCGATACCGATCTGTCGCAGGCCGAAGCGGCCGCGCGGGAGGTTGGCGCCGCCTCGGTCCACACGGTGCAGGTCGATCTCGCCACGCGCGAGGGGATCATGGCAACGGTGCAGGCCATCGGCGACCGGCCGGTCGCGGCACTGTTCGCCAATGCCGGAACGGGGCAAGGCGGCGCGTTCCTCGACCAGCCGTGGAGCGCCATCGCCCGCACGATCGACACCAACGTCACCGGAACGGTGGCGCTGGTCCACGCCATCGGCCGGCGGATGCGTGATGCCGGCGCGGGGCGGATCCTCGTCACCGCCTCGATCGTCAGCAACATGCCCGGCCCGTTCAATCTCACCTACAATTCCACCAAAGCGTTCCTCGACGATTTCTGCGTCGGGCTGGCGGAAGAGCTGAAGGACAGCCCGGTGGTGATCTCCTGCCTGCTGCCCAGCGCGACGGACACGCCGTTCTTCGCGAAGGCCGGGATGGAGGACACGCTGGTCGCTCGTGGGCCGAAGGTCGATCCCGCCCGCGTCGCGCGCGACGGCTACCGCGCGCTGTTGGCCGGGGAAACCAAGCGGGTCAGCGGATTGGTGGGCACCCTGGAGCACCTGTTTGCCGACCTGCTGCCGGACGAAGTGGTGGCCAAGCTCCACCGGGTGATGGCCGGTCCCGATCCGCTGGCCGCGTCCGCTCCGGCCGACAGGGCGCGGAACGCTGGCTGACCTCCTCGCCCGCGCCAACCCTGCCGCCCTGCTGAGGCAGCATCTGGTGCGCGAGGTGCGCGCGATCTTCCACGATTCCTCGCGCGGGGAAGGGCCGGTGGTCCCCTCCGACGCCGGGCTGTTCGCGCCCGGCACGCCGATCCGCATCGTCCATGCCGACGTGGTGGCGATGATGGTCGGCGGCATCACCGCCTTGCTGCTGCAGATGCTGCACCCCCATGCCTTGCGCGGGGTGCTCGATTTTTCGGACTTCCGCGCCGACATGCACGGCCGCCTGCGCCGCACCGCGCGGTTCATCGCGGTCACCACCTACGGCTCGCGCGAGGCGGCCGAGCAGCAGATCGCCCGCGTCAACCGCATCCATCAGGGGGTGCGCGGCACATTGCCCGACGGCCGGCCCTATGCAGCGACCGACCCGGCGACGCTGGCCTGGGTCCATGTGGCGGAGGCGTGGAGCTTCCTTGCCGCCCATCTGCGCTATGTCCGTCCGGACATGACCGGCGCCGATCAGGACCGCTACTATGCCCAGTTCGCGCTGGTGGCCAAGGCGCTCCACGCCGACCCGGTGCCGCACAGCCGGGCCGAGGCGGCGGCGCTGATGCTGTCGATGCGTCCCTTGCTGGAGGGCAGCGCCGATGCGCGCGAGGTCGCCCGGCTGATCCTGACCCCGCGCGCAGAAGGCGCCGCCGGTGCCGCCCAAATGCTCCTCGGCACTGCCGCCGTGGATCTGCTGCCGCCATTCGCCCGCACCATGCTGGGGCTGAAGCCGCCGGGCGTGGCGGCGCTGCCGACCCGGCTGGCGACCGGGGCGATGGGGGAGGCGCTGCGGTGGGCGTTCGGAGCGCCGCGCCCGGACTGATCCAGCCGGCGGGCGCCCGCTTGCGCGCATCGCATCGCAGCCTCGCCCTGCCCCGCCGCCGCTTCCCATTGATGGTCGTGGTGGTAGCGGCGTCACCGGCTGGTAGCGTCCTGCGTGCGAGGGCCGGTTACGCGTTGACGGCCGGGCGGTCCCCCGGCCGTCCAGTCGTGTCTTGCCGGGGAGTGCCAACGGAATGGAGTCTGGCCACATGACCGATCGGCAGGATCGCAGGAGGGGCGGACTGCTGAGGCGGTCGCTCGACCTCGTGTATCGCCGCTATCGGATGAGCCGCGACCGGCGCCGGTTCGGGCAGCGTTCGCCGCGCGAAGTGTTCACCGCAATCTACGCGCAGAGCATCTGGGGACGCGGCGCGAGCCCGTTCTATTCCGGCGATGGACCGCACGAGCCCGCCGTCGTTGCGCCTTATATCGAGGCTGCGTCGCGCTTCCTGCGGCGGCTGGGCGCCCGGACGTGGTCGATGTGGGGTGCGGCGACTTCGCCATCGGATCGCGCCTGCGCCCGCATTGCGGCCGCTACATTGCCGCCGATATCGTCGAACCGCTGATCAATTGGAACCGCGAGCGCCATCGCGACCTCGGGGTCGACTTCCGCGTCCTCGACCTCGCCACCGACGAGCTGCCGCGCGCCGACGTGCTGTTCGTGCGGCAGGTGTTCCAGCACATGAGCAACGCCGATGTCGGGCGGGCGCTGCGCGGGATCGCCGGCCGGTTCCGTTATCTGGTGGCAACCGATCACATTCCCGCCAGCGATCCCTTCCCACACAACCTGGACAAGGGCACCGGCTCAGACATCCGCCTCTATGCCCAGCAGCCCAGCGGCGTGGTCCTCACCAGCCCGCCCTTCGATCTGGCGGTGGTGAGCGCCGAAGTGCTGTGCGAGCCGATCATCTTCGACGGCGTCTCGCATGGCCGGATCAGGACCATCGCCTACGAACTGCCCTGACGGTTCGCGCTGCGGCCTGGACCTGCCGGCGCGCGGCGGTTCACATGCCCGCTGCCCGACGGAGCAGCTGATAGGCCTCCACCACCCGTTGCAGCTTCGCCTCGTGGCTGCGGTCGCCGCCATTGCGGTCGGGGTGGTAGCGGCGCACCAGCTCCGAATAGCGGCGGCGCAGGCCGCTCCGGTCGGTGTCGGCGGACAGGCCCATCGCGGACAGGGCCTCGCGCTCCCGCGCGGTGAAACGGCTGAATCCGGCGGAGCGACCGGCGGCGGCGCCCTTTACCTCGGCCGCGCGGGCGCCGATCGCGTCGAGCGGGTCGGCGAAGTCGGCCCAGCGCGGCATCCCGTCGGGGCCGCTTGCGCGGAACGCGCGGCTCTCGCTCTCCCAGCCGGCGATCGGGGCCTGCGCGGCCAGGATCTCGTCCGCGCTCATCCCTTCGAAGAAGTCGTAGCCGGCATTGAAGGCGCGCACATGGTCGAGGCAGAACCAGCGCCACTCGCCCGGCCCGTCGAAGCTCGGCCGCCGCGGGCCGGGGGCGCGGAACTCCCCTGCCCCGTCGCAGTCGGGCGCCTCGCACACCCGACCCTTGCATTCGTACCGTCCGTGGAATTTGTGATGACGCATTCGTGCACAGGTGGTGATAGCGGGCAGGCTTGAAAAGCCCGGATCAACCGGTCCGGCCCATGTCAGGAGGAACCCCCGTGGAAGGCCCCCTCGCCCGAGAGATCGCCGCTTTGCTGACCGGCGCCTTCGCGCCCACGCGGCTGGAGGTGATCAACGACAGCGCCCGCCATTCCGGCCATATGGGCGATGATGGCAGCGGCGAATCGCACTTCACGGTGGTGATCGAAAGCGCAGCCTTCGCCGGCCAGTCGCGATTGCAGCGCCAGCGGATGGTCAACCGCGCGCTCGGCGACATCCCCGGAAACCGCGTCCACGCCCTCGCCATCCGCGCCTTTGCAACGGGCGAGGACGGGGCGCGGTCGTAACGTGCCTGCCCGGCGTGGCCGGAACCCTTCCAGCCCGGAATCCTTCCAGCGTTGCCCTTCGGTCCGGCGGTCCCTAAAGCGCGGCCGCCATGGCATCCACCCTTCCGCTGACCTTCGCCGTCCCCAAGGGGCGCATCCTCGACGAGGCGCTGCCGGTGATGGCGCGCGCCGGGCTGGTGCCGGAGGCGACCTTCCACGACAAGGCCAACCGCGCGCTCAGCTTCGCCAGCGAGGACGGGCCGGGGCGTGTCAGCGCCCGGATCATCCGGGTGCGCGCCTTCGATGTCGCCACCTTCGTTGCCTTCGGCGCGGCGCAGGCGGGGATCGTTGGCTCGGACGTGATCGAGAAATTCGACTATTCGGAGTTGTATGCCCCGGTCGACCTCGACATCGGCCATTGCCGGCTCTCGGTGGCGGAGCCGCGGGACCGCGCCGCCTATTCGGCAGGTGCCGCCAGCCACCTCAGGATCGCGACCAAATACCCCAACATCGCCAGCCGCTGGTTCGAGCGGCAGGGCATCCAGGCCGAATGCGTGAAGCTGAACGGGGCGATGGAGCTGGCCCCGTCGCTGGGCCTCAGCCTGCGGATCGTCGATCTGGTCTCGACCGGCCGCACGCTGGCCGATAACGGGCTGGTCGAAACCGACATCATCATGCCGGTTTCGGCCCGCCTGATCGTCAACCGCGCCGCGCTCAAGACCGATCCGCGCGTGGCCGAACTGGTGGAGCGGTTCCGGACGCTGGCGCAGCAGCGCGAGGCCGCCTGATGCTGCGCCTTGCCACCTCCGACCGCGATTTCGCCACCCGCTTCGCCCGGCTGGTCGAGGACCGGCGCGAGAGCGACGCCGATGTCGCGCGCGCGGTGACCGGCATTCTGGAGCAGGTGCGCCAGCGCGGCGATGCGGCACTGGCGGAGCTGACCCAGCGCCTTGACCGGCATTCGCTGTCGGGCGACGCGCAGTGGCGGATCGCACCGGAGCAATGCGAAGCGGCCTTCGCGGCGCTCGACCCGCGCCTGCGCGACGCGCTGGAGCTGGCCGCCGCCCGCATCCGCGCCTACCATGCCGGGCAGCTGCCGCAGGACCGTGATGACACCGATGCCGCCGGGGTGAGGCTGGGCTAGCGCTGGCGGCCGGTCGATGCCGCCGGCCTC
>JACIYY010000207.1 GCA_014359685.1 Porphyrobacter sp.
GCCCGGCCGGTGCGGCGGGCCAGCTCCTCCAGCCATTCGGGGCGAAGCGCGGCAAGCGTTGCGGGGTGGGCTTCGAGCAGCACCGCGCCCGCGCCCTCCAGCCCTTCCGCCCGGCGCAGCAGCCAGCGCGCGGCGGTGGCGGCGGGCTGATGGGCGGCGCGGTGCAGCAGAGAGGGGCGTTCCAGCCGCGCAACCAGCTGGACGAAGCCGAAGCCGTTCATCGCCGTGCGCTCGTGCGGCCAGCCGGCCAGCGCAGCGGCGAGCGCAGCGTCGACCGCGCGCCGGTCCTCCCTGGCTGGCAGGGTGGGAAAGTCGATCCCGATCGATCCGCCGAGATCGAGGCGATGCAGCGCGGCCACCAGCGGGCCGATCGCCGCCAGCGCCAGCGCGCGCGGGGGCAGGTTGCCGTCGATATCGACCAGCACCATTGCGGGCGTGGCAAAGAGGGTCAGCGCGCCGCCGGTGAAGGCGATGGTGCCGGCGAAGGCGTCTGCCAGCAGCTCGTCCCAATCGCCGTCCGGGAAGCGGCGGACGGTGCGCACCGTATGGCCCTCGGCGGCGAGGCTCTGCGCCAGAGTCGGGGCCGGGCAGGGCGGGGACGTGGCGGGGCGGGCCTGCGCCAGCTTGCGGCGCGCGCCCTCGCGCAATGCCGGGCGCGTGACCTCCAGCCGCAGCGTGGCGCCTTCGGCGGCGTCGGCCGGCAGGCGGTCGACCAGCGCCTGTTCGCCGGAAGGGAAGCGGGCGGTGCCCCGCGCCGCGCCGCGCGGGCGCGAGACCAGCACCGCATCGGCGACCTGTCCGCGCGCGAGGCCGTCGCGCCAGTCGATCCGGGCGGCAGCGATGGCGCCGGCCTCGAGGCGGATCGCGCGGTGTTCGCCGATCCCCTCCTCGATCCACCATTCGGCCCCGGAAGGCGCCATTTCAGGGAATCGCGAAGCCGGCGCTGCGCAACAGCGCGCGTGTCTCGAACAGCGGCAGACCGATCACGCCCGAATGGCTGCCGGCGAGCCATGCGATCAGCCCTTCCGCGCTGCCCTGGATGGCGTAGCCGCCGGCCTTGCCGTGCCATTCGCCGCCGGCGATATAGGCCTCGACTTCCTGTGCCGAGAGCGGCTTGAAGCGCAGCTGCGTCTCGCTGAGCCTGTCGCGCAAGCTGCCGTCGGGCGCCAGCAGCGCGACCGAGGAGAACACCCGGTGGCGGCGGCCCGAGAGCAGCGCCAGGCAGGCGCGGGCGGTCGCCTCGTCCTCGGCCTTGGGCAGGATGCGGCGGCCGACCGCGACCACCGTGTCGCCGGCGAGGACGTGGGCGGCGGGGTCAGCGGCGGCGAGCGCCTTTTCGCGCGCCATGCGCCGGGCGTAATCGCGCGGCAGCTCCGCCTTGCGGGGGGTCTCGTCGATATCGGCAGGGGCGATCCGCGCCGGCGACAGGCCGAGGCGCGCCAGCAGGTCGCGCCGGCGCGGGCTGGCGGAGGCGAGGACCAGCGGCGCCGGTGTCGGCCGGGAAGGGGGCGCGGGTGCCGGTGCCTCCGGCCCGGCTGAGGTCAGGACGGGCCCGGGCCGCCGCGGCCCGGCATGAAGCGATAGGTGATCCGCGCCTTGGTCAGGTCGTAGGGGGTCAGCTCGCACAGAACCTCGTCCCCCACCAGCACGCGGATCCGGTTCTTCCGCATCCTCCCGGCCGTGTGCCCCAGAACCTCGTGGCCGTTTTCCAGCTCCACCCGGAACATGGCATTGGGAAGGAGTTCGACCACCTTCCCGCGCATTTCCAGGAGTTCTTCTTTCGCCATTCGGGATCAGTCTTCGCGTGGTTGCAATGTCATGGGCGCGCGCCATAGACGCGCAGCGGGCAAAAGGAAAGCCTGCCCGGCCCATCCCGCCGTCCCCGCTCCCCTGCTCCTGCGGCGCATGATGCGACATTTTGTTACCGGCCTGCGTCTTGCCGTCTGCGCGCAACGCGGCAATGGCGCGGCGGGGAGAGGCTGACGACGTGCTGGAGTATCCCTGACTTGCGACCTGTATCCCCGTCCCGCCTGCCCGCCACCCGCCTGCTGACCCTGACCTGCCTGCTGGGCGCTCTGCTTCCCGCCGGTGCTGGCGCGCAGGAGCAGGGCGATGATGCGCTGGCCCAGCCGGCCGAGCCGGGTACCACGCCCAACGAGATCGTCGTCTATGCCACGCGGCTGCGCGGGCAGCTCGACGTCCCGCAGCCTCCGCTGCTGGAGCTGGGGGAGGAGGAGATCGCCGCCTATGGCGCCGGCTCCATCGCCGAACTGATCGAAGCGCTGGCACCGCAAACCGGCAGCGCACGCGGCCGGGGCAGCGGCGCGCCGGTGTTCCTGGTCAACGGCACGCGCATCTCCAGCTTCCGCGAGCTGCGCTCCTACCCGCCCGAGGCGATCGCCAAGGTCGAGGTGTTCCCCGAGGAGGTGGCGCAGCGATACGGCTATTCGGCCGACCAGCGGGTGGTCAACTTCGTCCTCAAGGACAATTTCCAGAGCCGCGAGATCGAGGGCGAATATGGCCGACCGACCGAGGGCGGCTATTCGACCGGCGAGATCGAGGCCACCTATCTGCGGATCGACGGGCCGAGCCGGCTGAACCTGAACGTTCGCGCAAGCGATGGGAGCCTGCTGACCGAGGCGGAGCGCGACGTGGTGCAGGCCCCCGGCAGCGTGCCGGAGGTCGCCGGCGACCCCGATCCGGCCCGCTATCGCAGCCGGGTGCCGGACACGGCCGGGCTGGAGGCGACCGCCAACTGGACCACGCGGCTGGGCGAGGAGGGCAGCTCGCTGAGCCTCAACGCCAGTTTCGAACGCGACGACGCGCTGCGGCTGCAGGGCCTCGACAGCGTGCTTCTCACTGGCCCTTCGGGCGCCACTGCGCTGCGCACGCTGGGCGCCGACGATCCGCTGACGGTGGACACGCGCAGCAGCACTTACTCGGGCGGTGCGGCGCTCAACGCCCCGCTTGGCGACTGGACTCTGAACGCGACCCTGGCAGGCGGCCGTACCGAGATGCGCAGCCTGATCGCGCGGCGCGCCGATACCGAAGCCCTGCGCGCCGCCGCCGCCGCCGGCACGCTGGCGCTCGACGCCGCTCTGCCGGCGCTCGCCGATGCCGGCGTCGACCGGGCGGACACGACCACCGACAGCGCCAGCAGCAAACTCACGGCCATCGGCCATCCGGTGCTGCTGCCGGCGGGCGAAGTGTCGCTGACGCTCGACGCCGGATACGACTGGACCCGCATCACCAGCCGCGACACCCGCGCCCAGCTCGACCGGACGCGGCTCACGCGGGGCGACCTCAATGGCGGGGTCAATCTCAGCGTGCCGATCGCCAGCGAGCGCGAGGACGTGCTGGCGGCGATCGGCGACCTGTCGCTGAACGCCAGCGCCGGGCTCGACCACCTCTCCGATTTCGGCACGCTCACCGACTGGACCCTGGGGCTGACCTGGGGGCCGACCGGGAGCCTGACGTTCAGCGCCAGCTATCTGGCCCGCGACGAGGCGCCGACCCTGTCGCAACTCGGCGACCCGGAAACCGCGACCCCCAATGTCTCGCTCTACGACCTTGCCACCGGAGAGACCGTGCTGGCGACGATCATCACCGGCGGCAATCCCGCGCTGCCGGCGCAGAGCCAGCGCGACTGGAAGCTGGGGGTGCTATGGGAGCTGCCGTTCCTCGAACGGTCGAACCTGTCGCTGGACTATCCCCGGCCCCTTGCGAGGCCAGCGCCAGCGCCGGGGCCGAGCCATCGACGGCCAGCGCGCCGGCCGCGCCGCCCGCCAGCGC
>JACIYY010000208.1 GCA_014359685.1 Porphyrobacter sp.
CGCCCTCGGTCCGGCTGTTCGAGGCCGGAGCCTGCGGCACCCCGATCCTGTCCGACCGCTGGCCGGGGATCGAGGAAATCTTCGCGCCCGGCGAGGAGATCGTGCTGGCCGATACCACCGCCGAAATCATCGCCGCGCTGGCGCAGGATTCCACCGCGATGGGTGCCGCCGCCCGCGCGCGGGTGCTCGCCCATCACAGCGCCGCACGGCGCGCCCAGCAGCTCGAACACGACCTCGTCCGGGCGGCGGGGCTGGACATCGCGCAACCGGACACCAGGAAAGTGGTCGCATCATGACAGCACCAAGCGGACCCACTCTCGTCGCAGGCGGAGCAGGCTTCATCGGCTCGCATCTGTGCCGCGCGCTGCTGGAGGCGGGCGGGCAGGTGGTCTGCCTGGACAACCTCCAGACCGCGCGGGCCAGCAACCTGCTGGCGCTGGAGCGTCACGCCGGCTTCACCTTCGTGCACGGCGACGTGACCCAGCCGCTGCCGGAGGCGATTACCGCGCGGGCGCCGGGTTTCGCGCGCATCTACAATCTCGCCTGCGCCGCCTCGCCCGATCTCTACCAGGCCGATCCGGAGCACACGATGCTGACCAACGTGGTCGGCACCGTGCAGCTGCTGCGGCTGGCCGAGCAGACCGGCGCGCGGTTCCTGCTGACCTCCACCAGCGAGGTCTACGGCGAGCCCGAGATCCACCCCCAGCCCGAGCACTATCGCGGCCATGTCAGCTGCACCGGCCCGCGCGCCTGCTATGACGAGGGCAAGCGCGCAGCCGAGACGCTGGCCTTCGACTTCGCGCGGCGCGGGCGGGCCGATGTGCGGGTGGCGCGCATCTTCAACACCTACGGCCCGCAGATGCGGCTCGATGACGGGCGCGTCGTGTCCAACCTGATCTGCCAGGCGCTGTCGGGGGAGCCACTGACGATCTACGGCGATGGCAGCCAGACGCGCAGCTTCTGCTATGTCGCCGACACGGTCGACGGGCTGATCCGGCTGATGGAATGCGAAGGGATCGACCCGCAGCCGGTCAATATCGGAAACCAGCAGGAAATCACCATCAACGAACTGGTGGAGGTGTTGAGCAGCCTGGGCACAGCCCCGCTCGACATCGTCCATCGCCCGCTGCCGATGGACGATCCGCAGCGCCGCCGCCCCGATATCAGCCGCGCGCGCGCGGTGCTGGGGTGGGAACCGCTGACGCCTTTGCGCGAAGGGCTGGCGATGACCTGCGAATGGTTCGCGGGCGAACTGCGCAGCAACGGCCTGCCGGTGACGACCGGCGCCCGCGCCGCGCCCGGCCGACGCCGCGTCGCGGCCGGCGGCGCCTGACCACCGCGCCTAGAACCGCAGCAGGTCGATCAGCGAGGCGCTGTCGTCGGTCCAGGCCCGCAAGGCGGGCGGCGGCAGCCGGGTCCAGGGGAGCGGGCTTTCCTCTGCCAGCGCCGCGAGGCGCGCGCCGTCGCGCGACAGGGCGATCCACAGCGATGGGCTCTGGCCTGCGCGGAGGCCCGCCGCGTCGGTGTCGTCGCGCAGCATCCCGTGCCACCCGCCATCGCGCGCCAGCGCTGCGATCATCGGCGCAAGGTCGAGGAAGCGGTTGGAGACATGCACCAGCAGCAGGCCGTCGGGCGCCAGCGCGCGGCCATAGACGGCGAAGGCCTCCGCCGTCATCAGGTGCATCGGGATCGCATCGGAGGTGAAGGCATCGACCGCCAGCAGGTCGAACCGCTCCGCCGCACCTTGCCCCCAGCCCTGCGCCAGCCGCAGCCGCGCATCGCCGAGCACGACCCGGGCGTCGGGCGCGCAATCGGCCAGGAAGGTGAAGGTGCGATCCTTGGAATAGCGCAGCACAGCCGGGTCGATCTCGAAGAAGGTCCAGTCCTGCCCCGGCCGGCGGTAACAGGCGAGCGTGCCGACCCCCAGCCCGACGACCCCGATGCGCGCGCCCGGCTGCTCGGCCGCCAGCGCCAGGCCGATGCCGGCGCTGCGCCCGTAATAGCTGGTCGGCTCGCGCGCGCGGGCGGGGTCGAGCCATTGCTGGCCGTGCAGCGTTGTGCCGTGGTTGAGCCGCCGCAGCCGACCGCCGGGAACCGCCTCCTCGACCACGCTGTAAACGCCGAAATAGCTGCGCGAGCGGGCGCCCTCGGCACTCAGCGCCAGCGTCGCGGCGCCGCCATGGCCCAGCATCAGCAGCGCGAAGCAGGCCGCATAGACCCAGCGGCGGCCGATCGTCAGCAGGCCGATGCCGACGATCGCCGCGACCAGCAGCAGGATCGCCTCCCCGGCCGCGCGCTCCACCGCGCCGGCCAGCGCCCAGGCCAGCACCGCCGCCGTGACCACTGCCGCTGCCGCCAGCGCCTGCCGCCCGCGCCCGCCGCGCGCCCAGAAGCGGGTCAGCGCCGGGACGAAGGAGTCCTGCCGAATCAGCAGCGCGGCCGCCAGCAGCAGCAGCGCATGTTCGTACACCCAGTCGAACAGCACCGGTGCCAGCAGCGCGGTGAACAGGCCGCCCAGCGCGCCCCCCGCCGCGACAACGAGATAGAACAGCGTCAGCCGCGCCGGTTCGGGCCGCAGCGCGTAGAGCCGCGCGTGCAGCGCCACCGCCAGCACGAACAGCAGCGCCACCATCGCCAGCGCGATCGCCGGGTTGGCCTGCCCGCCGGAGATCATCGCCAGCCCGCCGACCAGCAGCAGCAGGATCGGGGCATAGCGGGCGAGGATGCCGGCCCACGGGCCATCGCCGGAAAAGGCCACCGGGAAGCTCAGCAGATAGGCGCTCAGCGGCACGATCCACAGCAGCGGCATGGCCATCAGATCGGTGGTCAGCAGTGTGGTGGTCGACAGCATCAGGCCCGACGGGACCGCCGCCAGCGCCAGCCAAAGCGCGATCCTTTGCCACGCGACCGGCCCCGCCGGCGCAGCGCGTGCCGGCGCCCGCGCCCC
>JACIYY010000209.1 GCA_014359685.1 Porphyrobacter sp.
CAGCATCGAGGAGAAGCGATCCGCGCCGGCAACGCCCTGATCGGCGATCCAGGGGATGGTGATCCCCCCTTCGGCATTGGCCGCGCAGCCGAGCGAGAGCAGCGTCTCCAGCTCCTGCCACAGCGGCGCATCGGGCGCGGCGAGGCGCCGGCGCAGCTCGGCCGCGCCGCCGCTTTGGGCAGGGGCTCCGTCGAGCAATATGTCATCGGCGGCGAGCGCTGCGAGTGCATCGGCATCGCGAGCACGGACAGCGGCCGCCAGTCGGGAGCGCAAGGCACCGGCCCCCTCCAGCTGTGCACATTCGTCGCGCGGGGCGAAGCGGCCGTGAGCGACCGCCTGCGCCGCAGTGACGGCCGGATCGACGATCTCCTCGGCCGTGTCGGCGGCTTCTTCGACGGCGTCGGCGACCCGCTCCGCCGGCGGCTCCTGCCGATCACAGGCCGCGCAGGCGAGAACCAGCGCCAGGCCGGGTATCCATCTTGTCATCACGTTTGCGCTGTCGTCCCGTCAGCCACCTCAACCAGCTGCGCGGGCGGCGGTTCCGCCCAATCGGTGGCAGTGTAGCGCGGTGCGCTTTCCACCAGTGGCACCTCGTCCACCTCGCGCTTGCCGATCTCGATGCCCTTGTCGCGCAGCTTGCGGGCAGAGGATAGCACGTTGCGTTCAAAGCTGCCGACGAACTTGTTGTAATGGCCGACCGCCGTTTCCAGACCCGAACCGACTCGCTTGAGATGATCGCCGGCGACCGCGATCCGGTCATACAGCTCGCCCGCCAGCTGGCCGATGGCGCGCGCTTCCTGCGCCAGCGCATCCTGCCGCCACACCTGCGCCACGGTGCGGGCGATCGCCACCAGATTGGTGGGCGTTGCCAGCAGAACGCGGCGTTCGAAGGCGAAGTCCCATAGCGCCGGGTCGTGTTCCAGAGCGGCAGCAACGAAGTGCTCGCCCGGCACGAACATCACCACGTAATCGGGCGCGTCCTCGAACTGGCTCTGGTAGCTCTTGGCGCCGAGCTGCTGGATGTGGTTCTTCATCGAGCGGACATGGGCCTCCAGCGCGGCCTTGCGCGCGGGCTCGCTATCGGCGTGGAACGCCTCCTGATAGGCGTTGAGCGAAACCTTGGCGTCGATCACCAGCACCTTGCCGCCGGGAATGCGGACGATCGCGTCGGGGCGCAGCCGCCCGTCGCCGCTATCGACCGAATGTTCGAGGGCGAAATCGGTGTGTTCGGACAGGCCGCAGCTTTCCAGCACGTTCTTCAACGCCTGTTCGCCCCAGCGTCCGCGCGCCTTGGGCGCATTGGTCAGCGAATTGCCCAGCCGCATCGCCTCGGCCCGGACCGCTTCCTGCCCCAGCCGCATCGAATCGATCAGCCCGGTCAGCTGCCCGAAGGCATCGACCCGCTTGCGTTCCAGCGCCTCGACCTGCTCCTCATAGCTCTTCAGCCGCGCGCCGACCGGCTCCAGCAGCGCCTTGATCTTCTCCTCCGACGAGCGTTCGGCATGGCCGAAGCGTTCGGCGGCACGCTCGAGGAAGGAGTCCTGCGCCTTGGACAGCACCGCAGCGCCGGTATTCTGGAATTCGGTCAGCAGCGCGGCCCGCGATTCCTCCAGCAGCCGGCGCTGTTCGGCGAAACCGGCGGCCTGCGCCTTGAGCGTGACGTTCTCCTCGCGCGCCAGGTCGAGCGCCGCGGCCAGCCTGTCGGCCCGCTCCGCCCGCTCGGCCATGGTGGCGAGCTCCGGGGCCATGCGCGACAGCTTCTCGGCCAGATCGCGCGCTTCCGCCTCCTTCTCCCCGTACCGGCTGCGCCACTCGGCCACCGGACGGCCACCGATGAACCAGCCGAGCGCGATCCCCGCAACCAGCGCGACCACCACCAGCAGCACGGCAACCGCGTCCATGTCCATTCCCTCCGCCTAGAACGAACATGGAACGTACATCGGCCATCCGATCGTCGCAAGCGCCCCCGGTGTTCTGTCCCCGTCCTCCGCTGCGGACGAGGGCGCTGCAAGCTCACGAATCGCCGCGCCCGCCCTGCCAGGGCCAGCGGCCTTCGATCTCCACCTCCAGGCTGAACGACAGGAAGGTGCGGATCAGCACGATGCCGCCCAGCACCAGCACGCTGCGAACCGTCGGTTCGACCCCCACGGTGAGGATGATGTCGGCGGCGACCAGCATCTCCAGCCCGGTCAGGATCGAGCGGCCGAGGGTCCGGCGGAAGGCGGGCACGGGGGCGAGATCCGGCGGCTGCGACAGGATCGAGCCGGTGCCCGTGACCGCCAGCGCGAATTGCGCGCCAGCGACCAGCGAGCCGACGATGATGATCGCGATCCCCGCCAGTTCGAAGCCGTGCGCCGCGGTGGCGGCGATGGACAGGATGGCGGAATCCGTCAGCATTGCCCTGCAAATGGGCCATCGGCGCGCGGGTTCCGGCGCCGATGCGAGCCGCGCGGTTCAGCGATGGCCGCGCGTCAGGCGGCCTTGCGCAGCTTGTCGAGCTTCTTGAGCGCCATATTGCGCTTCAGGCGCGACAGGTGGTCGATGAACAGGATGCCGTTCAGATGGTCCATCTCGTGCTGCAGGCAGATCGCGAACAGCCCCTCCACCACCGCCTCGTGGCGGTTGCCGTCCAGATCCTGCCAGCGCGCCCGGCAGGCGGTGGGGCG
>JACIYY010000021.1 GCA_014359685.1 Porphyrobacter sp.
CCGCGACCTTCCGCACCTGCGCCCCTTCGCGTCCCCGGCCGGTGTCGATGCGCCGGCCCCTGTGGCCTCATCGCCCGCCGGGGTGGGCGGCAAGCATCGCCCCGTCGGCGCTGCGTGCGGGTGGCCGGGGCCGCAGCGGGTCACGCAAGGGGTGACAAAGCGCGCGCCGGCGGCTATGCGCCGCGCCTTTCCCACCTGGCGCGACCATAGCGAAAGCGAGTGCACATCCCATGAAACTGACCGATCTTCGAGACAATCCCGGCGCCCGCAAGGCGCGCATGCGCGTGGGCCGCGGCATCGGCTCCGGCAAGGGCAAGACCGCCGGGCGCGGCCAGAAGGGCGCCAAGGCGCGCTCCGGCGTGTCCGTCAACGGCTTCGAAGGCGGCCAGATGCCGCTGCACATGCGACTGCCCAAGCGCGGCTTCAACAACATCTTCGCCAAGGATTATGCCGAGATCAACCTCGGCCAGATCCAGAAGCTGATCGAGGCCGGCAAGCTGGATACAGGCAGCGTGATCGACCATGCGGCGCTGAAGGCGGCCGGTGTGGCGCGCGGCGGCAAGGATGGCGTGCGGCTGCTCGCCAAGGGGGCGTTTTCCGCCACCGCCCGGTTCCGGGTGGCCGGCGTGTCCAAGGGCGCGCTGGCGGCGGTCGAATCGGCCGGCGGCACGGTCGAATTGATCGCGGCGCGCGACCCGGCCGCGCTGGCCGCAGCGAAGAAGGGCACCGCCAAGGCCGCCGCCGCCCGATAACCCTGCGATTTGCCGGGCGGGGTTCTTGCAACCCGGCCCGGCCCCTATATGGCGTCTCCTGAAGCGGGGCCGGCATCGGCTCCCCCGGCCAGCAAGGCATCCGACACGACAATGGCATCCCGCGCCGACAATATCGCAAGCTCGCTCAGCCTCGCCAATTTCGGGCAGGCGACCGAGCTGCGCCAGCGCATCTGGTTTACCATTGGTGCGCTCATCGTGTTCCGCTTCCTCAGCTTCGTGCCGCTGCCCGGCGTCAATCCGCTGATCCTGGAAACGCTCTACGACCAGACGCGCGGCGGCATCCTCGACCTGTTCAACACCTTTTCCGGCGGATCGCTGGAGCGGATGAGCCTGATCGCGCTGGGCGTGATGCCCTATATCACCGCCTCGATCGTGATCCAGCTGGCCGCCTCGCTCCACCCGCCGCTGATGGCGCTGAAGAAGGAAGGCGAGGCCGGGCGCAAGAAGCTCAACCAGTACACCCGCTATGGCGCGGTGCTGCTGTGCGCGGTCCAAGGGTGGTTCCTGGCCAGCGGGCTGGAGGCCTATGGCGCGCAGAGCGGGCTGCAGGCGGTGGTCGAACCGGGGCTGATGTTCCGCATCCTGGCGGTGGTCAACCTGATCGGCGGGACCATGTTCCTGCTCTGGCTGGGCGAGCAGATCACCAGCCGGGGGATCGGCAACGGCGTATCGCTGATCATCATGGCCGGCATCGTCGCCCAGTTCCCGACCTTCGCCGCCAACCTGTTCGAAGGCGGCCGGACCGGCTCGATCAGTGCGTTCCTGATCGTCGGGCTGGTGGCGATGATCATCGCCCTGATCCTGTTCATCAGCTTCATGGAGCGTGCCCAGCGCCGCCTGCTGATCCAATACCCCAAGCGCGCCTCGCAGCGCGGGATGATGCAGGCCGATCGCAGCCACCTGCCGCTGAAGCTGAACACCGCCGGCGTGATCCCGCCGATCTTCGCCAGCTCGCTGCTGCTGCTGCCGCTGACGATCAGCCAGTTCGCCGGCAACAGCGCCGACCCGGACAGCGCGTTCTACGGCGTGATCCAGGCGCTGAACCTGTATCTCCAGCACGGCGCGCCGCTGTACATGGTGCTGTATGCGGCCGGAATCATCTTCTTCTGCTTCTTCTACACCGCAGTGGTCTTCAATCCGGAGGAGACGGCGGAGAACCTGAAGAAGAACGGCGGCTTCATCCCCGGCATCCGCCCGGGCAAGCGGACCGCCGATTATCTCGACTACGTCCTCACCCGTATCACCGTGGTGGGCGCGATCTACCTGACGCTGGTATGCGTCATTCCGGAATATGTGATCGCCCAGACCGGCCTGCCGCTGTTCCTGGGTGGCACCAGCCTGCTGATCGTGGTCAATGTCACGGTCGACACGATCAGCCAGATCCAGTCGCATCTGCTGGCACACCAATATGGCGACCTGATCAAGAAGGCCAAGCTGAAGGGACGGCTGCGCTGAAGCCAGCTGGTTTGGGGGGATCTGCGATGAACATCATTCTGCTCGGCCCGCCGGGGGCAGGCAAGGGAACCCAGGCGGCGCGGCTGGTCGAGCATCACGGGATGCGCCAGCTGTCGACCGGCGACATGCTGCGCGCCGCAGTGGCCGCGCGCACGCCGATCGGCCTTCGCGCCAAGGAGGTCATGGATCGCGGCGAGCTGGTGTCGGACGAGATCGTGTCCGCCCTGATCGACGCCGAGCTGACCGCGATGGGCGAGGGGGTCGGGGTCATCTTCGACGGCTATCCGCGCACCGTCCAGCAGGCCGAACAGCTCGATGCTATCCTCGCCCGTCACCACCGCCGGCTCGACGCGGTGATCGAGCTCGAGGTGGACGAGGAGGCGCTGGTCCGCCGCATCTGCGGCCGCTTCTCCTGCGCCAATTGCGGGGAGGGCTATCACGACGAATTCAAGCCCCTGCGCGTGCCGGGCACCTGCGACCGCTGCGGCGGGCACGAATTCAAGCGCCGGCCCGACGACAACGAGGCGACGGTCCGCAAACGGCTCCAGGTCTATCGCAACGAGACCGCGCCGATTCTGCCGCTCTACGAACAGCGCGGCATCGTCACCCGGATCGACGGCATGGCCGCGATCGAGGAGGTGACCGATGCGGTCGAGCGCGCGCTGGCTTCGGCCTGACAGGTGATGACCGGCGCGCGGCACGCTCGCAGGCGCGGGGCGCGGCTTCTGGCTGTCGCGGCGCTCGTTTCGGGAGCGTTGTCGCCCCTTGCCGCACCCGCCAGCGCCGAAGTGCTCGACAGCGGCGATGCCGGCTTCGTGACCCATGGCAGCGCGCTGGTTGCTGCGCCGCCGGCGGCAATATGGGCAGCGCTGGTGGAGCCGGCGCGGTGGTGGTCGCCCGCGCATAGCTGGTCCGGGGATGCCGCCAATCTGACGCTCTCCGCTGTCGCCGGCGGCTGCTTGTGCGAGCGCTTGCCCGATGGCGGATCGGTGGAGCACCTGCGGGTGATCCATGCCGCGCCGGGCCGCCTGCTGCGCGGGGTGGGTGCGCTCGGGCCGCTTCAGGGGGAGGCGCTTGCGGCCACGCTGACCATCACGCTGGCGCCGGAAGGAGACGGGACTCGCCTCGCGTGGCGCTATGGAGTTGCCGGGAAGGCGGGCTTCCCGCTGGCACAGGTTGCGCCGGCGGTGGACGCAGTAGTGTCGGAGCAGATGGCGCGGCTCGCCGCTTTGTTCGCGCCGGCCGCGCGATGACGAGCTTTTGACGCCGCCCGCAGCCCGCGCTATAGACGAGGCGTCGCCGGCACGATGCGGGCGTTGCCGTCGCCGGGCAATGCTGCGGCGCGCCCTATTGGCTGTTGACGCGCCGGGCGAATCGCCCTAACTGCACACTCCATTCGCTCCATCGGGACGTATCCGGGTCAAGGCCGCAGCTTTCGGTGCGCGCCTCCCATAGTGCGTTTTCCCCTGCCTTTGCGCCGGGGCGGCGGTGGCGGCGGAGGAACGACGCGATGAGATGGGGGCCCTGCCGCAACCGGCCTGGCCCCTGTGGAGCATGGAGAATCGAGTGGCTCGTATTGCCGGGATCAACATCCCAACCAACAAGCGCGTGATCGTCGCGCTGACCTACATTCACGGGATCGGCCCGACCACGGCGAGGGAGATCGCCGACAAGCTGGGGATCGACCATTCGCGCCGGGTCCAGGACCTGACCGACGCGGAAGTGCTGCAGATCCGCGAGACGATCGATGCCGATTACGCGGTCGAGGGCGACCTGCGCCGCAACACCGCGATGAACATCAAGCGGCTGATGGACCTCGCCTGCTATCGCGGGCTGCGCCATCGCAAGGGCCTGCCGGTTCGCGGCCAGCGCACGCACACCAACGCCCGCACCCGCAAGGGCAAGGCCAAGCCGATCGCCGGCAAGAAGAAGTAAGCCGCGCGGCCCCCCTCGCGGGGGTCAGCCGCTTGCCGCTCATTCGATCACGACAGGACAACAGCCATGGCACGCGAACCCCAGCGCCTCCGGAGGCGGGAACGCAAGAACATCAGCAGCGGCGTCGCGCACGTCAATGCCAGCTTCAACAATACGATGATCACCATCACCGACGCGCAGGGCAATGCGATCAGCTGGTCCTCGGCCGGGATGATGGGCTTCAAGGGCAGCCGCAAGTCGACCCCCTATGCCGCCCAGGTCGCCGCCGACGATGCCGGCAAGAAAGCCGCCGAACACGGCGTGCGCACGCTGGAGGTGGAGATCAAGGGGCCGGGATCGGGCCGCGAGAGCGCGCTGCGCGCGCTGCAGGCGGTGGGCTTCACCATCACCAGCATCCGCGACGTGACCCCGATCCCGCACAACGGCGTCCGGCCGTCCAAGCGGCGCCGCGTCTGATTCGAAGCTGCGCGCCGGGGCCCGGGTCGCGCCGGGCGGAACCCGGCGCACCCTCGCATCGGTCGCGGCGTCGCACCGGCGCCTCGCGGCCCTTGCCGCCAGTACAAGACCTTTAGGGGAAATCCATGTCCGTCAATGTGAAGAACTGGCAGGAGCTGAAGAAGCCCAGCAGCCTCGATGTCAAGAGCGGCGGGGATGCCAGGCGCCGCGCGACCTTCGTCGCCGAGCCGCTCGAACGGGGATTCGGCCTGACCCTCGGGAACGCGCTGCGCCGGGTGCTGCTGTCCAGCCTTCAGGGCGCCGCGATCACCTCGATCAAGGTCGAGAACGTGCTCCACGAATTCTCCAGCCTCGCCGGCGTGCGTGAGGATGTGACCGACATCGTCCTCAACGTGAAGCAGATCGCGCTGCGGATGGAGGGCGAGGGGCCCAAGCGGTTGCAGCTGTCGGTCACCGGCCCGGCCGAAGTGACCGCCGGGCATATCGCCGTATCGGGCGATATCGAGGTGATGAACAAGGATCTCGTGATCTGCCATCTCGACGAGGGCGCGACTCTCAACATGGAGCTGACCGCCGATACCGGCAAGGGCTACGTCCCGGCGGTGCAGAACCGGCCGGTCGACGCCCCGATCGGGTTGATCCCGGTCGATTCGCTCTACTCGCCGGTGCGCCAGGTCAGCTACAAGGTCGACAATGCCCGTGTCGGGCAGGAGCTCGATTACGACAAGCTGAGCCTGACGGTCGAGACCGACGGCACCGTCACCCCCGAAGACGCGGTCGCCTATGCGGCCCGCATCCTGCAGGACCAGCTCTCGCTGTTCGTGCATTTCGAGGAGGGCATCCCGCAGCCGTCGAGCCCGATGATCGGCATCGCGGTGCAGCCGGAACAGAGCGATACCAACCAGCTCAACCGCTACCTGCTCAAGAAGGTGGACGAGCTGGAGCTGTCGGTGCGCTCGGCCAATTGCCTGAAGAACGACAACATCATCTATATCGGCGACCTGGTCCAGAAGACCGAGGCGGAGATGCTGCGGACCCCCAATTTCGGCCGCAAGTCGCTGAACGAGATCAAGGAAGTGCTGTCGGGCATGGGCCTGCGGCTGGGCATGGACATCCCCGGCTGGCCGCCTGAGAACATCGAGGAGATGGCCAAGAAGCTGGAGCAGGAACTGCTCGGATGAACGGGCTCCGGCGGCCTGCCGCCGGGTTTCCAAAAGGGTGAACGGCGGCGACCCTGACAGCCGCCAGCTACGGGTTACCTGATACGGACCCCTAACGAACGAAGGACACCTGCCATGCGCCACGGAATCGCCGGTCGCAAATTGCAGCGCAAATCCGGCCACCGCGCCGCTTTGCTGCGCAACCTCGCCGCAGCCTTGATCAAGCACGAGCAGATCCAGACCACGCTGCCCAAGGCCAAGGAGCTGCGGCCCTATGTCGAGAAGCTGATCACGCTGGCCAAGCGCGGCGGCCTCTCCAACCGCCGCCTCGCGCACAGCCGGCTGATGGACGAGGCGCAGGAGCGCAAGCTGTTTGCCGTGCTGGCCGAACGCTACGCCACCCGCGAAGGCGGCTATACCCGGATCGTCAAGGCCGGCTATCGCGCCTCCGACGCGGCGCAGATGGGGATCATCGAGCTCGTCGACCGCGACCCCGCCGCCAAGGGCCAGGACAGCGGCCCGGTGCAGACGCAGGACGAATACGAAGACGCCTGAGGCGCTCGACGCCTGAGGCAGCTCGCTGCGGGTCCGCGCCGCCGGACCCGCAGCGCCGCCGTGGCAGACCCACGGATCAGCCCCGGCCGGACGCCGCGATCAGATGTGGATCGGCTTGCCCTGCACGGCCATCGCCGCTTCCTTCAGCGCCTCCGAATGGGTCGGGTGGGCGTGGCAGGTATAGGCGATGTCCTCGCTGGTGGCGCCGAATTCCATCGCTTGGGCCGCCTGCGCGATCATCGTCCCGGCGAGCGAGCTGATGATCCACACGCCCAGCACCCGGTCGGTGCCGGCATCGGCGACGACCTTGACGAAGCCGACCGTGTCGCGGTTGGTCTTGGCGCGGCTGTTGGCCAGCATCGGGAACTTGCCGACCTTGACCGCGCGCCCGCCTTCCTTCGCCGCTTCCTCGGTCAGGCCGACGCCGGCGATCTCGGGCATGGTATAGACGACGCTGGGGATCACCGCGTGGTTGACGATGCCGGTCTGGCCGGCGATGTTTTCGGCGACGGCGATGCCCTCATCCTCGGCCTTGTGCGCCAGCATCGGGCCGGGAATCACGTCCCCGATCGCCCACACGCCGTCCACCGCGGTGCGAAACTCGTGGTCGGTCTCGATCTGCCCGCGGGCATTCGGCTCCAGCCCGATCGCCGGCAGGTTCAGCCCTTCGGTGTTGGGCCGCCGGCCGATGGCGACCAGCACGCAATCGGCCTCCAGCACCTGGCGCTCGCCGCCAGCGGCAGGTTCCAGCGCAAGCGTGGCCTTGCCGCCCTCGACGGCGACGCCCGTGACCTTGGTGGAGAGCATCAGCGCCATGCCCTGCTTGGCGAAGATCTTGCCCGCTTCCTTGCGGATTTCGCCGTCCATGCCGGGCAGCAGCTGGTCGAGGAATTCGACCACCGTGACCTTCGCGCCCAGCCGGCGCCATACGCTCCCCAGCTCCAGCCCGATCACCCCGCCGCCGATCACCACCAGATGCTGCGGCACCCGGCCCAGCGCCAGCGCGCCGGTCGAATCGACCACCACGCCGCCCGCATTGTCGACCGTGACGCCCGGCAGCGAGGTGACGGAGGAGCCGGTGGCGATGACGATGTCCCTGGCGGTGACGGTCTGGTCGCCGACCGTGACGCGGTGCGGCCCGTCGAAGGCGGCGCGGCCTTTCAGCCAGGTCACCTTGTTCTTCTTGAACAGGAACTCGATGCCGCCGGTGAGGCCCTTCACCGCCTCGTCCTTGCCGGCCATCATCGTGGCCAGGTCGAGCTCCACGCCCGCCGTCTTGACGCCCCAGCTGGCGAGGGTGCCCTCATGCGCCTCCTCGAACAGCTCCGATCCGTGGAGCAGCGCCTTGGACGGGATGCAGCCGACATTGAGGCAGGTGCCGCCCAGCGTTTCGCGCGATTCGGCGCAGGCCACCTTCAGGCCCAGCTGCGCGGCGCGGATCGCGGCGACATAACCGCCGGGGCCGGCACCGATGACGAGGACGTCGTAATCGTAGCTCTGTTCAGCCATGAGGCCTCCGTTGACGCCGGTGCCGGGAGACGCTCAGCACGGGCACTGCCAGTCCGCCGCGCCGTTCCGCACCAGCGGGCGGGCGGCTGCGGCGCATGTCCAGGTCACAGATCGATCAGCAACCGCATCGGGTCTTCGATCGCTTCCTTGATGATCTTCAGCGCGGTCACCGCCTCGCGGCCGTCGATGATCCGGTGGTCGTAGGAGAGCGCCAGATACATCATCGGCCGGATCACGACCGCGCCGTTCACGGCGACCGGGCGGTCCTCGATCCGGTGCAGGCCGAGCACCGCGCTTTGCGGCGGGTTGATGATCGGGGTCGACATCAGCGAGCCGAACACGCCGCCATTGGAGATGGTGAAGGTGCCGCCCTGCATGTCGGCCATGGTCAGCGCGCCATCCTTGGCCTTCTTGCCGTAATCGGCGATCGCCTGCTCGATCGCGGCAAAGCTCATCGCATCGACATTGCGGACCACCGGCACGACCAGCCCGTTGGGGGCGCTGACCGCGACCGACAGGTCGACGTAATCGTGATAGACGATGGTGTCGCCGTCGATCCGGGCATTGACCGAAGGGACGTCCTTCAGCGCCAGGCACGCGGCCTTGGCGAAGAAGCTCATGAAGCCCAGGCGAATGCCGTGCTTCTTGGCGAAGGTCTCCTTGTACGCCTCGCGCGCGGCGATCACCGCGCTCATGTCGCAATCGTTGAAGGTGGTCAGCAGCGCCGCCTCCTCCTGCGCCGCCTTCAGCCGCCGGGCGATGGTCTGGCGCAGGCGGGTCATCCTGACCCGCTCCTCGCGCCGCTCGGCGGAGCCGGACGCGGCGGGGGCAGGGGCAGGGGAGGGGGCGGGAGCCGGAATCGCCTCGCCCTCGGGTGCGGGGCTGGCCTTCCTGGCCTGCGCGGCGGACAGCACGTCCTCCTTGGTCAGCCGCCCGTCCTTGCCCGATCCCTTGACCGTGGAGGGGTCGATGCCGTGCTCCAGCACCGCGCGACGCACCGCCGGGGACAGGGTCGGGGCGTCTTCGCCACCTTCGGCTCCGGCAGCGGGCGCGGGCGCGGGCGCGGCGGGCGGTATCACGTCGGCCTCGTCGCGCGGGCGGGTGTCCTCCGGCCCGGCCTGCGCCGCGCCTTCCTCGATCGTCGCGATCACCGCGCCGACCGCCACCGTGTCGCCGATTTCGGCCCGGTATTCGCCCATCACCCCGGCGACCGGGGCGGGCACCTCGATCGCGACCTTGTCGGTCTCGAGGCTGGCCACCGGCTCATCCAGCGCGACCGCTTCGCCGGGCTTCTTCAGCCATTCGCCGATCGTGGCTTCGCTGACCGATTCGCCCAGCGTTGGTACTCTGACGTCACTGCCCATTGTCAGGCTCCCTGGCGGCGGCGGAGGCCACCGGCTGCTTGATCGTTCCACGGCGGGACGCGCCGCCATCCGCCAGCCCCAGCGCGATGGAGACCAGCGCCTCCTGCTGGACCTTGTGCCGGCTGGCGAGGCCGGTGGCGGGCGAGGCCGCCATCTCGCGCCCGGCATAGGACGGGCGCTTGCCGGCATGGCCGGCTTCCCCGAGCGCCTGTTCGATATGGTGTTCGACGAAGAACCAGGCGCCGTTGTTCTTCGGCTCCTCCTGACACCACACCACCTCTTCCAGCGCGGTCAGCCGCCGCAGCCGGTCGGCCAATGGCTCTCCCGGGAAGGGGTAGAGCTGCTCGACCCGCACGATCGAGACATCGTCCAGCCGCTCCTTGTCGCGCGCCTCGATCAGGTCGTAGGCGACCTTGCCCGAACACAGCACCAGCCGCCGCACCCGCTCGTCCGGCACCCCGGCCGGGTCGGAGATCAGCCGGCGGAAATGGCTCTGCCCGGTGAAGTCGGCGGCGCTGCTCCGGGCCATCGGGTGGCGCAGCAGCGACTTGGGGGTCATGATCACCAGCGGCTTGCGGAACGGCCGCAGCATCTGCCGGCGCAGCACGTGGAAGTAATTGGCCGGCTCGGTGATGTTGCACACCTGGATATTGTCGTTGGCGCACAATTGCAGGAACCGCTCCAGCCGCGCGCTGGAATGTTCCGGCCCCTGACCTTCATAGCCATGCGGCAGCAGCAGCACGAGGCCGTTGGCGCGCAGCCACTTGACCTCGCCCGCGGCGATGAACTGGTCGATGATGATCTGCGCGCCGTTGGCGAAGTCGCCGAACTGCGCTTCCCACAGCACCAGCGTCTTGGGATCGGCGAGGGCAAAGCCGTATTCGAAGCCGAGCACGCCATATTCCGACAACGGGCTGTCATAGACCTCGAACTTGCCGTGCGGCAGGGTCTGCAACGGCACGTATTTGCGCTCGTCGGTCTGGTCGACCCAGGTGGCGTGGCGCTGGCTGAACGTGCCGCGGCTGGAATCCTGCCCCGACAGGCGCACCCCGAACCCTTCGGTGATCAGGCTGCCGAAGGCCAGGGCCTCCGCCGTTGCCCAGTCGAAGCCGCCGCCGCTGGCGAACATCTGGCGGCGCTGGTCGATCACGCGGGCCAGCGTCTTGTGCACGGTCAGATCGCCGGGAATGGTGGTCAGCGTCCGGCCCAGGCTGTCGAACAGCTTGCCGGTGATCGCGGTATCGACATTGCGCCGGGCGGTCTCCGGATCGGCCGGCCGGTGCAGCCCGCTCCACCGCCCGGCGAACCAGTCGGCCTCGTTGGGGCGATAGGATTTGGCGGCCTCGAACTCGCCGCTCAGCAGCGAGTCGAACTCCTCGCGCATGGCGGGGGCGGTGCCGGCCTCGATCACGCCTTCGCTGACCAGCCGGTCGGAATAGATTTCGCTGACCCGCGGATGCTGGCGGATGCGCGCATACATCAGCGGCTGGGTGAAGCTCGGCTCGTCGCCTTCGTTATGGCCGAAGCGGCGATAGCACCACATGTCGATGACGATGTCGCGCTTGAAGCGCTGGCGGTATTCGATTGCCAGCTTGCAGGCGAAGGTGACCGCTTCGGGATCGTCGCCGTTGACGTGCAGGATCGGCGCCTGCACCCCCTTGGCGACGTCCGAGGGGTAGGGGCTGGAGCGCGCGAATTGCGGGCTGGTGGTGAAGCCGATCTGGTTGTTGATGACGAAGTGGATGCAGCCGCCGGTATTGTAGCCGCGCACACCGGAAAAGCCCAGGCACTCCCACACGATGCCCTGCCCGGCGAAGGCGGCATCGCCGTGGATCAGCACCGGCAGCACCTGCTCGTGCTTGGCCAGGTCGTCGCGCAGCGCCTGCTGCGCGCGGGCCTTGCCCAGCACGACCGGATCGACCGCCTCCAGATGGCTGGGGTTGGGCACCAGGCTCATATGCACCTTGATACCGTCGAACTCGCGGTCGGTGCTGGTGCCCAGGTGATACTTGACGTCGCCCGATCCGCCGACGTCGTCGGGGTTCGCGCTGCCGCCGGAAAACTCGTGGAAGATGACCCTGTAGGGCTTGGCCATCACATTGGCGAGGACGTTCAGCCGGCCGCGATGGGCCATGCCGTAGATGATCTCGCGCACGCCCATCTGGCCGCCATACTTGATGACCGCCTCCAGCGCCGGGATCATGCTCTCCCCGCCATCGAGGCCGAAGCGCTTGGTCCCGACATATTTCTTGCCGAGGAACTTCTCGTATTCCTCGCCCCGGATCACCGCCTGCAGGATCGCGACCTTGCCTTGGGGGGTGAAGGTGATGACCTTGTCCGGGCCCTCGATCCGATCCTGCAGGAAGCGCCGCTCCGCGACGTCGGTGATGTGCATGTATTCGAGGCCGACGCGGCCGCAATAATTCTTGCGCAGGATCTCCACCAGGTCGAGCGGCTTGACCCAGTCGAGGCCCAGATTGCCGCCGATATAGACCTCGCGCTCCAGCGCCTCGGCGGTGAAGCCGTTGCCCTCCAGCGTCAGATCCTCGGGCAGCTCGCGCTGCGACAGGCCCAGCGGGTCGAGGTCGGCGGCAAGGTGTCCGCGCACCCGATAGGTGCGGATCAGCAGCATCGCGCGGATCGAATCGTCGGCCGCCCGGGCGATGGCGGCGGGGTCGGTCGGCCTGCCGGCCTTGGCCGCAGCCGTCTTGATCGCGACCGCCATCTGGGTCGGGTCCATCGCCGCCGACAGATCGTCGAGCGCTCCCTCCCCGGTCAGCGGCCAGCGCGGATTGGCCCAGCTCGGCCCCGGCTGCGGCGTGTCGTCGCCCTCCATCTCGGGGAGGAATCTCTGCGCTTCGTTACCCATGATGCATATCCTGCGCCCTCGCGCCGGCGGGGGCCTTTTCCGGCAAGCGGGACATCAGCGATGATCTCCCGACGCTTTGCGCGATCGGCGGTTCCGTTCGGGCGTCGGGGCCACCTTCCACGCGCAATTCCCTTTCTTCATCGGCCACTCGACCATCCGGGCATGGCGAAGGGGATCGACCAGATCCGGTCGCCGGCGCCGGGCCGCAAGACCCTTGCGCCCCCGGTGCGGTTCAGGCCAGTTCCTTCAGCAATGCGTCGAGCGTGGTGCCCAGCTCGCTGGGGCTGGCAGCGACGCGGATGCCGGCCTCCTCCATCGCTGCGATCTTGTCCTCGGCGCCCCCCTGGCCGCCGCTGACGATCGCGCCGGCATGGCCCATGCGCCGACCCGGAGGGGCGGTGCGCCCGGCGATGAAGCCGGCCATCGGCTTGCGGCGCCCGCGCCTCGCCTCGTCCTTCAGGAACTGCGCGGCCTCCTCCTCGGCGCTGCCGCCGATCTCGCCGATCATGATGATCGACCGGGTCTCGTCATCGGCCAGGAACAGCTCCAGCACGTCGATGAAGTTGGTGCCGTTGACCGGATCGCCGCCGATGCCGACGGCGGTGGTCTGGCCAAGGCCGATATTGGTGGTCTGGAACACCGCCTCGTAGGTCAGCGTGCCCGAGCGCGAGACCACGCCGACGCTGCCCTTCTTGAAGATCTGGCCCGGCATGATGCCGATCTTGCACTCGCCGGGCGTCAGCACGCCGGGGCAGTTGGGGCCGATCAGGCGGCTCTTGCTGCCCGACAGCGCGCGCTTCACCTTGACCATGTCGAGCACCGGGATGCCTTCCGTGATGGCGACGATCAGCTCGATCCCGGCATCGATCGCCTCCAGGATCGAATCCGCGGCGAAGGGCGGCGGCACGTAGATCACGCTGGCGGTGGCGCCGGTGGCGTGGCGGGCCTCGGCCACGGTGTCGAACACCGGCAGGCCGATATGGGTCGTGCCGCCCTTGCCCGGCGTCACCCCGCCGACCATCTGGGTGCCGTATTCGAGCGCCTGCTGCGTGTGGAAGGTGCCGGTCTCGCCGGTCATGCCCTGGGTGATGACCTTGGTGTTCTTGTCGACGAGGATGCTCATCGTGGGTGTCCCTTCTTCGTCAGGCCGCGCGCAGCCCCGGCCGCGTGCCGGGGGCGGTTCATTGCTTCAGGTTGGCGTCGATGCCGCGGCACGCCTCGAGCAGCTCCTTCACCGCATTGACCGAGACGTCAAAATTGGCCTTGGCCTCTGCATCCAGCGCGATCTCGGCGATGCGCTCGACCCCGCCGGCGCCGATCACCACCGGCACGCCGACATAGAGGCCATCCACGCCATATTCGCCGCTCAGATGCGCAGCGCAGGGGAGCAGGCGCTTCTTGTCCTTGAGGTAGCTTTCCGCCATCGCGATGGCGCTGGTGGCCGGCGCATAATAGGCGCTGCCATTGCCCAGCAGCTGGACGATCTCGCCGCCGCCGCCGCGCGTGCGCTTGACGATGGCGTCCATCTTCTCCTGCGTCGACCAGCCCATCTCGATGAGGTCGGGGACGGGAATCCCGGCGACCGTCGAATAGGCCAGCACCGGCACCATCGTGTCGCCATGGCCGCCCAGCACGAAGGCGGTCACATCCTCCACGCTGACGTTGAACTCCTCGGCCAGGAAGTGGCGGAAGCGCGCGCTGTCGAGCACGCCGGCCATGCCCACCACCATATTGTGCGGCAGGCCCGAATATTCGCGCAGCGCCCAGACCATGGCATCGAGCGGATTGGTGATGCAGATCACGAACGCCCCGGGGGCGTGCTCCTTGATCCCGGCGCCGACGCTGGCCATCACCTTGAGGTTGATGCCGAGCAGGTCGTCGCGGCTCATGCCCGGCTTGCGCGCCACGCCGGCGGTGACGATCACCACGTCCGCGCCGGCAATGTCGGCATAGTCGCTGGTGCCCTTGAGCATGGCGTCGTAGCCTTCGACCGGGCCGGCCTGGGCGAGGTCGAGCGCCTTGCCGGCGGGCATCCCCTCGGCGATGTCGAACAGGACGATGTCGCCCATCTCCTTCATTGCCGCCAAGTGGGCCAGGGTGCCGCCGATCATGCCGGCGCCGACGAGAGCGATCTTGCTGCGAGCCATGTGTCCGTTCTGTTCCTTCGAGCTGCGCGGGCGCGGGCCGATGTCAGCGGCCAGCACCTTTCGCCTCCCGCACAGGGGGTGCCGGCCGTGGGAGCGGCCCTAGGCCCCGTCGGCCGGGTTTGCAACCGGCAAACCGCCGAAAACGCCCGCTGGCGGGCCACTAACGATAACAGTTCGCATTAGCATAACACGCCTGTAGCAATGTTAGGGGCGGGCAGCCGCCGGGCCGTGGAACCAGCGGCCCGTCGCCGCCTCAGCGCGGGCCCTCGGCGAGCAGCTCCGCGATTGCCAGCCAGTGCTCCCCGGCGCGGCGATCGCCGGCGCGCAGCCAGCCTTCGGCCCGCTCGCGCGCGGCCTGCGCCGCCGCGAGGCCGTGCTCGGCGAAGTGGCGCAGCGCGGCGCGGACCAGCGGATCGGCCAGCGCCGGCGCGGCATCGTCATTGGCGGGCGCGGGCGGTGGCCCGGCCCGCGCCGGTATCGGCTGTGCGGGCGCACGAT
>JACIYY010000210.1 GCA_014359685.1 Porphyrobacter sp.
CCAGCGCCTCGCGCAGATGGCGCAGGACGATGCCCGGCTGCTGCTGGAGCGGGCCGAGGGGCTGGGCGGCGAACGCGGGGCGGCGGCGCGGGTGCTGCTGTATCTGTTCGAGCGCGACTGGGGCGTCCAGCTGCTGCGCGGCGGGTGAGGCCGAAATCCGCCGCCAGCGCGGCCTGCCGCTTCGGCGCCGTTGCGCAGCCGTGGGCCGTTGCGCGCAGGCAGGCGGGCGCACATAAGCGAAGCCCCAGCCACACCATCGCCGAATTGCCGATCAGCACCGTGGCCGCCCGCCCGCCGAAGCGCGCGAACAGCACCAGCGCCACGAAGGTGCAGACCGACAGCGGTTGCAGCAGGACCATGACCACGCTGCCGCGGATGCCGAAGGTCAGATTGATCGCGAACGGGCGCCGCCACAACGCCGAGCACGACAACGGGCACGATCCACCACGCCCGCATCTGCCTGCGATGTTCAGCCCAGGCCAGCAGCGCGCCGGCGCCCAGCGCATCGAGCTGCGCGGGCATCAGCACTAGCGGTGGCGGCCCGTATTCCGCCCCGCCGAACACCAGCACCATCGCCGCGCGATAGGCCATCGCCAGCGGAATGGTGGCCGCCACCGCCGAGCCCAGCCAGCGGCGCGGGGCGAGCAGCACCACGAAGGGCCAGACGAGATAGAATTGCTCCTCCACCGCCAGCGACCCCAGATGGGTGACGACCCACGTCTCCCAGTCATTGGTGAGGAAGAACAGGATGTTGGTGGCGTAGAACAGCTGTCAGCCGAGCGTCTCGCGGATGCCGGGCAGCCCGACCAGCACCGCGATCGCAAGCGCTGCGTAATAGGCGGGGAAGATCCGCAGCGTCCGCCGCGCGTAGAAGGCGGCCAGGATCGTGCCGGTGGGCGATCCTGAATCGCGCGCGGAATAGAGCGTGTGGCTGATCAGATAGCCGCTGATGACGAAGAACAGCCGCCCCCAGAAGCTGCCGAAATTGGGCGTGTCGCTGAAGAAGTGGGCGTAGAGCACGCCCGCGACCGCGACGATGCGCGGCCAGCTCGGGCGAATAGCGGATGCCGGTGCGCGGGCTCACCCCTGAAAGGGCCGCATCGGCGCGCGCCTTCAGCCGGCGCGCGCGCCGGGGCGGGCGCCGGGCGGGGCGGGGCGGCGCAGGTCGAGCGTCATCGGGAACTCGCCGCCATCCTCGGCCGGCGGAATCTCCACCGGGCCGGGTGTGTGGCCATGGCCGACGAAGCGCGCCCGGCGGCGGGCCTCCGCCTCGTAGGAATTGACCGGCACGTTGTCATAGGAGCGGCCGCCGGGATGGGCGACATGATAGACGCAGCCGCCCAGCGAGCGGCCGTTCCAGCTGTCGAACACGTCGAAGGTCAGCGGCGGGTCGGCGCCCAGCAGCGGGTGGAGGCAGGCGGGCGGCGCCCATGCCTTGTAGCGGACGCCGCCGACCGCCTCGCCCGGCCTGCCGGTGGGGTGCAGCGGCACGCGCCGGCCGTTGCAGCCGATCACGTGGCGGCCCGGCACGAGCCCGCGGGCGCGCACCTGCAACCGCTCGGTGGTGCTGTCGACATAGCGGACCGTGCCGCCGATCGTGCCGGTTTCGCCAAGCACGTTCCACGGTTCGAGTGCATGGCTGATCTCCAGCTCCACTCCGCCCGCCTCGATCGTGCCGTGGATGGGGAAGCGGAACTGGCGCTGCGCTTCGTACCATTGCGGGTCGAAATCGTATCCGGCGCGGCGCAGGTCGGCCAGCACCTCCTCGAAATCGGTCCAGCAGAAATGCGGCAGCAGAAAGCGGTCGTGCAGCGCGGTGCCCCAGCGGACCGGGGCGCCGTCCTGCGGGTCGCGCCAGAACCACGCCATCAGCGCGCGCAGCAGCAATTGCGCCGCGACGCTCATCCGCGCGTCGGGCGGCATCTCGAAGCCGCGGAACTCGACCAGCCCCAGCCGCCCGGTCGGGCCGTCGGGCGAATAGAGCTTGTCGATGCA
>JACIYY010000211.1 GCA_014359685.1 Porphyrobacter sp.
TGTCGATGCCCTTCAGCGCCTGGGCCACCGCAGCGCCGTCGCGGATGTCGGCGCGGACCAGCTCCACCTCCTCCGGCAGCCCCTCCGGGCGGGCGGGGCGGCTGTGGGCCGGGCCGTGGACCTGCTCGATCAGGCTGTCGAGCACGCGCACCCGGCAGCCGCGTTGCAGCAGCTGGGCGCAAACCGCCTTGCCGATGAAGCCGGCGCCGCCGGTGACCAGGACATGATCCGCCATCAATCCTCCAACTGATCCCCACAAGAGATGGTCTTCGCGCGCGCCGCGAACCGGTCGCTGCCGTGCTTAACTTTTGTCAGATTTGCACTTGTCTTGCGTTTCGACCATCATGGCGTTGCAACAACAGCTGTTCATCTAAGTTCCCGATGATGATGATCATGATCCCTGGGGCCTGGGCGCGCGGACATTTGCGTGCCTGGGGCGCGCCTCGGGCCGGTCGGAACGAAGGCTGCGCCGCTGCTTTGTAGAAGATGCGCGGCGTCGCAGGGGCGGTCGCTGCTGGAACGGTGCGAAAGAGGGGGTTCACCATCATCGTTGCGAGTTTTCGGACCCGATCGCGTGCTCGCTCCCCCGGCCGGCCGGCGCCGGCATGAGCGGCAGGGCCAAGCGCGCCGAACCGGCGGCCCGGCAGGAGGCGCGTGATCTGCGGCAGCGCGCGGAGGCGCTGGGGCCATGGTTCCAGAACATCGACCTGGGGCACGGCGTCCTGACCGCCCCCGACCATTTCCTGGGCGATTACCCCGCCTTCAAGTTCCGCCGCTTCGCCGATGCGCTGCCGGCGGACCTGGCGGGTGGCAGCGTGCTCGACATCGGCTGCAATGCCGGGTTCTATTCGATCGAGATGAAGCGGCGTGGCGCGGGCCGGGTGATCGGCATCGACAGCGACGAGCGCTATCTGGCGCAGGCGCGGCTGGCGTCGGAGGCGCTGGGCTTCGCCGACATCGAGTATCGCCGCCTGTCGGTCTATGACGTGGCCGCGCTGGGCGAGCGGTTCGACCTGGTGATCTTCATGGGCGTGCTTTACCATCTGCGCCATCCGCTGCTGGCGCTGGACCTGATCCGCGAGCATGTGGCGGGCGGGCGGATGCTGTTCCAGACCATGCAGCAGGGCAGCGATGCGGTGTTCACCCCGCCCGCCGACCACCCGTTCCACAAGCCCGGCACCTTCGACCCGCCCGATTATTTCGACGAGCCGGGCTATCCCAAGCTGCACTTCATCGAACGCGAATTCGCCGGCGACTGGAGCAATTGGTGGGCGCCCAATGCGGCCGCCAGCCAGGCGATGCTGCGCGCGGCGGGCTTCGCGATCGAGGCGCAGCCGGAGGCGGAGGTCTATCTGTGCCGGGTGGCCGAGGTACCCTACGCCGAAATGGGTGCGGCAGCGGTCTATCCGGCGAGGAGCCAGCAAGGAGAGCAGGACGCGTGATCGAAGCGGCGATGATCTGGAACGAGCCCAACAACAAGTCGCACTGGAACCCGGCGCTGGATCCCGACTGGGCGATCTATGCCGACACGGTGATCCGCGCCGGCCGGTCGATCGCCGCGATCAACCCGGCGCTGACCCGCGTGCTGGGCGGGATGTCGCCGATCGACCCGCAATGGGTGCAGCGGATGCGCGGCCACGGCGCGCTGGAGGAAGTCGACGCGGTCGCGGTCCACGGCTTCCCGCTCGACTGGAACCTGTGGCCGATCCACGCTTGGCCCGACAAGATCGCCGAGATCGAGGCAGTCGCGCCCGACAAGCCGATCTGGGCCACCGAGGTCGGGGTCGGCAGCTTCGGGGCGGAGGAGGTGCAGGTGTTCAAGGTCGAGAAGA
>JACIYY010000212.1 GCA_014359685.1 Porphyrobacter sp.
CGCGGCTCCACCGTCATCGCGGTGCGGACCGCGCCTTCGATATGCTCCTGCTCGACGATGTCCTGGCGGTTGCCGTCTGCCGCCTCCACCCGGCGCGCGGCGAGGGTGCGGGCCTCGCGCTGGTCCTCCGCCGGGCGGGCGGCCTGCTCGCGGTAATCGGCCAGCGGCGCGGCCGCGTCGGTGACCACGCGCGGGTGGATATAGGGGTAGTCGGACTGGGGCACGTGCGGCAGCGAGCCGAGCGGCAGGCGATAGCCGAGCGAGGCATCGCCGGGCACCGCGAACAGAGCGCCGCGCCGCACGCTCCATTGCTCGCTCTTCCAGCGCGGACCCTTGGCCGGCTGGGCCTGCCAGCGCTGGATCGGCAGGACGTAGCCGACCGGCTTGGTCAGGCCGCGCCCGAAGGTGCGCACGATCCGGGCGCGCTCCTCCGGGTCGTCGATCTTGGGATCGTCGGGGGTGACGTTGATCGGCAGCTCGCCCTCGCGCTCGATCCACTTGACCGGGTCTTCATAGACCGGCTGGATGAAACCCTCCTCCAGCCCCAGCCGTTCGGCGGTGGTGGCGAGGAAGCGCTGCGCGTCCGCCGCGTCGAGCGTGCGGGTGCCGTCGGTCTGCGCCTCGGCCTCCTGCGGGTCGGCGGAGGGATCGGCGGCGATCAGGCTGTCATCGCTCCACAGCGGTTTGCCGTCCTTGCGCCAGTAGAGCGAGAAGCCCCAGCGCGGCAGGCTTTCGCCCGGATACCACTTGCCCTGGCCGTGGTGCAGCAGCGCGCCCGGCGCGAAGCGGGCGCGCAGCTCGCGGATCAGCCGGTCGGCATAGCGCGCCTTGGTCGGGCCGACCGCGTCGCCGTTCCATTCGGGCGCCTCGGGATCGTCGGCCGCGACGAAGGTCGGTTCCCCGCCCATCGTCAGCCGGCAGTCCTGCGCCACCAGATCCTCGTCGACCCGGGTGCCCAGCGCCAGCAGCGCCTGCCAGCGGGCTTCGGTGAACGGCTTGGTGATCCGCACCGCCTTGTGCACCCGGTCCACCCGCATGGCGAAGTCGAAGGTCGTCTGGACCGGCTCCAT
>JACIYY010000213.1 GCA_014359685.1 Porphyrobacter sp.
CAGCGCCTGCCAGCGGGCTTCGGTGAACGGCTTGGTGATCCGCACCGCCTCGTGCACCCGGTCCACCCGCATGGCGAAGTCGAAGGTCGTCTGGACCGGCTCCATCACCACGCCCGAGACCGGCGCGGCGGAGCGGTAATGCGGGGTCGCGGCGAGCGGGATATGACCCTCGCCCGCGAACAGGCCCGAGGTCGGGTCGAGGCCGATCCATCCGGCGCCCGGCACATAGACCTCGCACCAGGCGTGCAGATCGGTGAAGTCCTCGGCCGGCCCTTTCGGCCCTTCCATCGGCTCCACATCGGCCTTCATCTGGATCAGGTAGCCGGAGACGAACCGCGCCGCATAGCCGAGCCGGCGCAGCAGCGTGACCAGCAGCCAGCCTGAATCGCGGCACGAGCCGAGCCCCAGCCGCAGCGTTTCTTCCGGGGTCTGCACGCCCGGCTCCATCCGCACGACATAGCCGATCCGCTGTTCCAGCCGGCGGTTGATGGCGACGAGGAAGTCGATGGTGCGCCCGTGCCACTGGCCGAACTCTGCCACCAGCTCCTCCACCAGCGGGCCGGATGCGTCGGGGGAGAAATAGGCCGCCAGCTCGTCGCGGGTGTCGGCGTCGTAGGTGAAGGGCACCTGCGCGGCGCTCTCCTCCACGAAGAAGTCGAACGGGTTGATGACCGCAAGATCCGCGATCAGGTCGACCGTGATGCTGAAATGGCTGACTCGTTCGGGAAACACGATCCTCGCCAGCCAGTTGCCGTGCGGATCCTGCTGCCAGTTGAGAAAATGGCCGGCGGGCTCGATCGTCAGCGAGTAATTGGGGATCGCCGTGCGGGCATGGGGCGCGGGGCGCAGCCGCACCACCTGCGGCCCGAGCATGACCGGCCGATCGTAGCGGTAGCTGGTGGCGTGGTGGAGGGCGGCGCGGATCACGACCCCTCCTACAGCCTGCCTTCGCTGCGGCGCAACCGGCTTGCCCACGAATGCTGATCCTTGCGCCCGCTGCCGCGCCGCTGCGCGGTCGGCCGAGCCACGCGCTCAAGCAGC
>JACIYY010000214.1 GCA_014359685.1 Porphyrobacter sp.
CGGGCGACGCTGCCGGTGGGCGGCGTCGATGGCACGCTGGCCCGCCGGTTTGGCGGGACCGCGCTGGAAGGGCGGGTGTTCGCCAAGACCGGCTCGCTCAATGCCTCGCGCGCGCTGTCGGGCTATCTCACGGCGGCGAGCGGCGAGACGCTGGTGTTCTCGGCCTTCGCCAACGACATTCCGCCGGGCGGCGACGGCGCGGCGATGGCCGCGCTCGACGCGGCGCTGGTGGCCATCGCCGCCGCCAATTGAGCGGACGCGCTCAGCCCCGCGCCGGGCGCAGGACCATGCGCCCGACCGCCGCTCGCTCGACCGCCGACCGGCTGAACGGCAGCGTCGGCATGTCACCCGCCAGCCAACGGCGGTAGAAATCGGCATAATGCGGGGAGGCAGGGTCGGCCGACTGGCCGGGCAGCAGCAGGAAACGGGTGTTGTCCCACTCGCCGATATCGGCCGCGAACAGGAAGCTGGCCCCGTGCCGCACCCCCGGCGCGCCGTCCGCGCGGGTGCCGCGCGCCATCACTGTGGTGCCGTCGCCGCCGGAGCGGCCGCCCTCGATCGGCGGGAAGGCCTCGGCGATGGCGGGGATCGACGACAGCGGGTGACGGATCGTCACCCGGTGGTGGTCGCCCCAGCGCCAGGCGGCAGGATCGGGTCCGGCCAGCGCGACCGCCCGCTCCCACCCAGCGACCAGCGCCGCGTCGATCAGCGCGTCGCGCGCCGCCAGCGGGTCCTCGCCCAGCCGCGGGTCGGGCCGGGCCAGCGCATCGAGCATCGCGCCGAGCTTGATCTGGGTGATGAGATCCCGCGCCTCGGTCGGGATTACCGCCTCGCGGAACGCATTCGTCAACGCTGGCAGGACCATCCGGTAGAGCAGCGCCGCCGCGCTGTCCTTCCCCATCGCGCCATCCCATTCGCGCAGCAGCGCGGCGGCCGGCGCCGCCTGCGGGGAGGGCTCGGCCGGCAGCATGGCTTGCAGCGCCAGCGCGGGCAGCGAATAGATGTCGTGCATCAAGGCGACGCTGTCGGCCACCGAGTGCCCGGTCTGCACGCCCAGCACCTGCGCGATCCGGTCGTGGCGGAACGGGTCGCTCCAGGTGAAGCTCAGGATGTGCTCCTGATAGGGAAAATCGGGCGGCAGGTTCATCGCATTGGCCGATGCGATCCACCCCTGCGGCGGGTTGTAGAGGCTTGGCATGTCCTCCACCGCCAGAATGCCGGTCCAGTCATGGGCGCCGTCGCCGGGGGCCGGAAACAGGCCGTCGTGGCGCGGGCGCCGGGGCGCGTGGCCGATCGCCCGCCAGCCGATGTTCCCGTCCTTGTCAGCATAGTGCAGATTGGTGGGCGAGACGTGCAGCCGCGCCGCCTCGCGCAGCGCATCCCAGTCGCGCGCCAGGTTGAGCGCGACGATGGCGAAGCGCATATTGGCGCCGGGCAGCATGGTCACGGTCGCCAGCGCCACCGCGCGGCGGCGCTGCGCATCGTGGGCGATCACGGGGCGGCCCTGCGCATAGCGCAAGACCGCCCGTTCGGGCGCGCCGCCGCGCACCGCGAAATCCTCCTCGTAGCTCTCGAACCGGGTCCAGGCGCCGTTGTGCCAGTAGCGTTCGGGGTCCGCCTCATCCAGGCGCAGCACGAACAGGTCGGACTGGTCGATGTGAAAATTGGTCCGGCCGAAGGCATAATGGTCGGTGTGGCCCAGCATGATCCCCGGCAGGCCCGGATTGCCCGCGCCGATGATGTCGAGCCCCGGCGCGGTCAGGTGGATCAGATGGCGCGGGGAGAAGCCGCCGATGGCAAGGTGCGGGTCATTGGCGAGGATCGGCCGCCCGGTCGCGGTGCGCGAGCCGGCTACGGTCCAGGCATTGCTGCCCAGCGCCGCGCGGTCGATCCGCAGCGATTCGGCGTGGAGCGCGGCGAAGACCTCCGGATCGAAGGGCTGCGAGCGGTCGAGATCGCGCAGCGCGCCGAGATCGTTCCAGCTCACCGCCGCGACATCGAGGCCGTCTGGCACTGCGAAGCGCCAGGCGGGGCGCAGCGGCTCGCGGTAGTGCTCGAACTCCAGCAGGCCGCGCGCCGCCAGCATCGCCCGGCGCACCTCGTCATCGGCATCGCCGGCGCCCGCGCCCCGGCGCCGCACGCAATCGGCCAGCGTCCAGCGTAGCGGCGTCAGGCCGAGGATCGCATAGTCGCGCGGCAGCTGCGCCGGATCGTCCTCCATCTCGGCGATGCGGGCATTGACCCCGGCGACATAGCCTTCGACGCAGTCGCGCACCTGGTGCGGGATCGTTGCCAGCTCGGCTGCGACATCGCCGCGGAAATGGAACAGGCGGGCCGCGCGGTCGGAGGCGAGGAAGGCCGGTCCGAACGCCTCGGCCATGCGGCCGAGATCGCGCCTGAGATCGAGGTCGAGCTGGAACAGCCGGTCGCGCGCGACGAGATAGCCTTGCGCGAAGAAGGCATCGCGGGCCGATCGCGCCCGCACATGCGGGATGCCGTAGCCGTCCTCCAGCACGTCGACCGGCGCGTGCAGGTCGGGCAGGGATATCTGGCCCGGGCGGCGGCTCCTGCGGCCCGCGCCGCCCTGGGCCAAGGCGCCGCGCCCGACGAGGAGCGCGGCCGAGGCCAGCAGGAGCGCGCGGCGCGTCACCATGGGGTCTCCAAGAGGATAGAGCGATCTCCGGGAAAGCAGGGCGGTTGTGACGTCATGGCGACCCTATCGCCAGGCCGCACCCCCCGCTCATACCGAACCGACCGCAAGCCATAGTAGAAGGCTATGTCAT
>JACIYY010000215.1 GCA_014359685.1 Porphyrobacter sp.
GTGCGCAGCTGCGGCTCATATTCCGGGCGCAGGTCCAGCAGCCCCTGCGTGGCGATCGGCTCGGCGGTGCGGAAGCACAGGTCGAAGCCGGTGCGGATCAGCACGGCATCGCTCGCTGCGATGGAAGCCGAGCGGTGCGAGGGTGATTGACAGACGGTGGAGACATGCAATCCTTTCGTCGATGACCGCCCCGCTCCACCCTTGCGCGCTGCTTGGCCCAGACGATCCGGAGCCGGTGGCGCTGGCGGGGGAGCCGCTGGCACCCGGACCGCTGGTGCTGCTGGGCGACCATGCGGGCCGGCTGTTCCCCCGCAGGCTGGGCGACATGGGCCTAGCCGCCGGGGATCGGCACCGGCACATCACGCTCGATCTGGGAACCGAGCCCTTGGGTCGGCTGCTGTCCCAACGCCTGACCGCGCCGTTCGTTTCGCAGACCTATTCGCGCCTCGTTGCCGATTGCAACCGAGCCCCCGATTCGGTCGGCGCGATGCCCCCGGTCAGCGACGGCACCGCCATTCCCGCCAACGGCGCGCTGACCCCGGCCGGGCGGGCCGAGCGCCTGCGGGCGATCCACGAACCCTATCACCGCGCGATCGCCGCCCTGCTGAACGCGCGGGCCGATGCCGGCCTGCCCAGCGTGGTGGTGGCGCTGCACAGCTTCACCCCGGCGCTCGCGGGTGCTGAGCGGCGGGTGTGGAATGCCGGCGTGCTGCATGGCGGGCCGGGCGATGCCTATGGCCGCCGCGTGCTGCGCCTGCTGCAACAGCGCCCCGAAGGCTGGGTGATCGGCGACAACCAGCCCTATTCCTTCGGCGCCACCGATTACACGATCGCGCGCCACGCCATCCCGCGCGCCCTGCCGTGGCTGGAGCTGGAGGTGCGGCAGGACCATCTCGCCACGCCTGCGGGAATCGCCGCCGTCGCCGACCGACTGGCGCCTTTGCTGGTGGAGGCGCTGGCGGCGCTCGCCCCGGCGCCAGCCTGACCCTCCTATGTGCGCGGCACGGCAATATTGTCGATCAGCCGCGTGCCGCCGATCCGGGCGGCGACGAACAGCCGCGCCGGCGCCTCACCCAGCCGGTCGAGCGGGGTCAGCCGCTCGGCATCGGCCAGCACCGCATAATCGACGCTGGCGAAGCCCGCCTCCAGCAGCGCACGCTCCAGCGCCGCCAGCTCCGGCGCCGCCTCGGCTCCGCCGCCGATCGCCGCCGCCGCCTCGCGCATCGCCCGCGGCAGTGCCGCCGCCCGCGCGCGGTCCTCGCCCGAGAGATAGGCGTTGCGGCTGCTGAGGGCGAGGCCGTCGCTCTCGCGCACCGTGGGGATGCCGATGATCGCGTCGGCGGCCGGCTGCGTCAGGTCAAGGTCGCGCGCCATCCGCCGGATCACCGCCAGCTGCTGCCAGTCCTTCTCGCCGAACAGCGCGAGGTCGGGCCGCACCTGGTGGAACAGCTTGGCGACAATCGTGGCGACGCCATCGAAATGGCCCGGCCGCGCCGCGCCGCACAGACCTTCGCTGATCCCGGAGACCACGACGCTGGTGGCGAAGCCCGGCGGATAGACCACCGCAACGGATGGCGCCCACAGCAGGTCGACGCCTTCGTCGGCCAGCGCCCTTGCGTCCTCCTCCAGCCGGCGGGGATAGGTGTCGAGATCCTCTCCGGGGCCGAACTGGGTCGGGTTGACGAAGATCGACACCACCACCG
>JACIYY010000216.1 GCA_014359685.1 Porphyrobacter sp.
TATCGCCAGGCCGCACCCCCCGCTCATACCGAACCGACCGCAAGCCATAGTAGAAGGCTATGACATGGCGCTCCCGCAGGGGCAAAGCTTCCGCACTATCGGCTTTGCGTCCGTAGCGGCAGCGGGGATCGGTCACGACATGAGCGACCGGCCGGCTCCGTCGCCCGCCACCGGAGCGTGCGGCGCCGCGGGAAGGCAGCCGACGCGGGCGGCGTCTTTGCGGATCGCCAGCATCGCCGCGAACGTCCATGGAAGATCATCTCGATCAGAAGCGTCCGGCCCCGACGAGGCGCGCCGCCATGGCTCTGGCATGCCGAACACCGGGGAGCGTTTGCCCCCGTGTCGCGCCTTGACATGGCAATCGCGAATCGCGGATTCGCAGTCCGCGACCGACCGGCAGTCCCTGCCGGTCCGCCAGGCTGCTGCCTTGCTGCGACGAAGCAGGCTGCGGCAGGACCGAAGCATGGTATCGTGTCCCACGGTCAGAGTCGGCCCCGGAGAGATCAGGTCATGAACGAGAGCACCCGCACCGATACGATGCCCGTCCCCGGGGCCGATGCGCTGTTGACCATGGCGATGCAGCCGTGGCTGCTCGCCGTAGCCGCCCACGATGCCTATCTCGCCTGGTGCCGCAGCTGGGCGCAGTTCTGCCTGTGCGGAAGCGTCGCGCCGCACCCGCACGAACCGCCCGAGCAGCTGGAAGTGCCCGATCCGATCGAGGCAGAGGGCGAAGACCTGTTCGCCTGACCGAGCGCCGGCCCGCGCCCGCTTGGCGCGCGTTCAGCCGAACTTGCCGGCGAATTGCGGCAGAGCGGTCTCGTTCGGCGGGCGCGACAGGTCGGTGTCGGCGACCTCGTCGGTGTGGACGTGGAAATGGACCAGCTGCGCCGGGCCGAAATGGGTGGTGATCGCGGTGTCGGTGGCGTCGCGCCCGCGCGCCATCACGATCCGTGCCACGCGCGGGCGATTGTGGCGCGCGTCGAAGGTGTGCCACTGCCCGCCGACATAGGCTTCGAACCAGGCGGAAAAATCCATCGGCGCGTCGATCGGGTCGATGCCGATATCGCCCAGATAGCCGGTGCAGTACCGCGCCGGAATGCCCAGCTCGCGGCACAGCGTGATCGCCAGATGGGCGAAGTCGCGGCACACCCCGCAGCCTTCGGAATAGCCCTCGAAGGCGGTGCGGTCGTTGCGCGCATAGGCATAGCCGAAAGCGATCTGCCGGTGCGCCAGGTCGACCACCGCCTGCACCTTGTCCCACCCGCTCTCAAACGGATTGGCCGCGCCCCACGCAGCGGTGGTCAGCTTGCCGACCTCGCAATAGCGGCTGCCGAGCAGGAATTGCAGCGTGTCGTCGGGCAGGTCCTGAACCGGGTGGCGGATCGCGTCGGGCACCACCGGGTCGGCAGCGTCCGAGAGCTCGACCACGAAGTCGCTGCGCAGCCAGGTATCGCCGGGCGGCAGCACGAAGCGGGTGCACAGATTGCCGAAATGGTCGGAAAACTGGTGCAGGTCGATCGCCGGCTCGGTCTCGATCCGCTGCGGGGTGCGCAGCTGCGGCTCATATTCCGGGCGCAGGTCCAGCAGCCCCAGCGTGGCGATCGGCTCGGCGGAGCGGAAGCACAGGTCGAAGCCGGTGCGGATCAGCACGGCATCGCTCGC
>JACIYY010000217.1 GCA_014359685.1 Porphyrobacter sp.
CCAGCCCGAGATAGAACCGTGCCATGCGCCTGTCTCCAACCCGGGCGACCCCGGCAACTCGCGCCGGGGTAGTCACCCGCCCGCGCCCGCGCAACCGGCGGGGCGCCATGGCTCAGCGCCCATTGACTGCGGCTATGGCCCCGCGCGTGCGAGGCCCTCGCCAGCGCGGAGCCGGGCGCTAGTATGGGCTCGGTCCAATGCGTTTTACTCCGCTCCTCGCGGCCCTGCTGCTGCTCGTTCCGCCCCACGCCGCGCAGGCGCAGTCGGCGCCGCCTGCGGCGTCGCTGCCGGCAAGCGCCCGCGACGCGGCGCTGCTGGAGACGGTCGAGGCTCTGCTGGCGAGTGCTCCAGCGGGCACGCGCTTCGGCCTGCTGGTCGAGGCGGCGGACGGCCGGACGGTGCTCGCGATCGCGCCCGACCAGCGGTTCATCCCCGCCTCCAACACCAAGATCGTCACCACCGTCGCCGCCTATGCCAATCTTGCCGCGCTGCAGGCGGCGGTGCGCGGAACCGGGGTGCGGATCGAGCCGGCGGGCGGGGCTGCGGTCGACGTGGTGCTCGAAGGGCGCGGCGATGCGGACCTGTCCAGCGCTCCGGACTGCGCCCGCAACTGCCTCGCCACGCTGGCGCAAGCGGTCGCCTCCAGCGTGCAGGCGGTGCGCAACGTGGTCGGCGACGACAGCTGGTATCCCGACGAGCGATGGAGCCCGGGGATGAGCTGGAACAATATCCCCACGCGTTCGGGCACCGGCATCTCGGCGCTGTCGATCGACGACAACGAGACCGCTTTGCAGGTCGCGCCGGCTGCCGTCGGACGTCCGCCGGCAGTGACCGGCAACGGCTATTACAGCGTGCGCAACCGCGCGCTGACGGTACCCGGCGCGGGACGCGAGCTGGCCGTCGCGCGGATGCCGGGCGCCGGCGAGGTCGAGCTGTCGGGCACGATCGGCGCCGATGCCGCGCCGGCGACGCTGCGGCTGGGGATCGACGATCCGGCGCATTACGCGGCCTGGCGCCTGCGTGCGCTGCTCGAGGCGCGCGGGGTGCGGGTCCGCGGCACGGTCGAATCCCGCCACCGCCCGCTCTCTCCCGCCGACGATCCGGTGCGGCGCGGCGGCACGCCGGCGATGCATCCACCGGAGGAGGCGATGCTCGCGCAACTGCCGCCGCAGGACATCGCCGCCGACATCGTCACCATCAACAAGGTCAGCCAGAACGTCCATGCCGAGCTGCTGCTGCGCCGCGTCGCGCGCCTGTCCGGCAGCGGCTCGCTGGCCGACGGGCAGGCGGCGGTGGCGGCGATGCTGGGCGAGGCGGGGGTGCCGGAGGGCGCGGTCACCCTGTCCGATGGCTCGGGCATGTCGAGCTACAACCGGATCACCCCGCGCGCGACGGTCGCGCTGCTGCGCTGGATCGCGAGCCAGCCGTGGGGCGAGGCCTGGCGGGCGACGCTGCCGGTGGGCGGCGTCGATGGATGCTGGCCCGCCGGTTTGGCAGGACCGCGCTGGAAGGGCGGGTGTTCGCCAAGACCGGCTCGCTCAATG
>JACIYY010000218.1 GCA_014359685.1 Porphyrobacter sp.
TCGATCTGGGGCCGCCCGGCCTGGGGCACCTGGTGGGTGTGGGATGGGCGGCTGACTTCGATGCTGGTCCTGTTCTTCCTCTATCTCGGCTATATCGCGCTCGCCCAGGCGATCGCGCGCGACGGGGCCTCGGGGCGGATTCTGGCGATCTTCGGGCTGGTCGGCGCGGTCAATGTGCCGATCATCAACCGCTCGGTGGTGTGGTGGAACTCGCTCCACCAGCCGCCCAGCATTACGATGGGTCGTTCGGCGATCGACGCGGTGTTCCTCGCCCCGCTGCTGGTGGCGACGCTCGGCTTCTCGCTGCTGTTTGCCGGCGTGGTGCTGGCGCGGATGCGCGCTTTGCTGGCCGACGCGCAGGCGCAGGCGCGGCTGCGGCGGCGCGCGCTGGACGGCGCCGGCGATCGCCCGGCCGGGATCGCCTGATGCGCGAAGGGCTGGGCCAATGGGGCTTCGTGCTTGCCGCCTATGCGATCGGGGTGCTCGGCACGCTGGCGCTGGCGGGGTGGAGCTGGTGGACGATGCGCGCCGCCGAACGCCGCCGCGACGCGGTGCGGCGGCGATGAGGAAGGCGGCGAGGAAGACGGCTCTCAAGCCCCGCCATCAGCGGCTGGTGCTGGCGGTGCTGGCGCTGGCGGCGCTGGTCGGCGCCGGGCTGCTCGCCGCCTGGGGGCTGCGCAGCCAGGCCAGCTATTTCTACCTGCCCGGCCAGATCGCCGCCGATCCGCCGGCCATAGGGCAGGCGGTGCGGCTGGGCGGGATGGTGGAGACAGGCTCGCTCGGCACGCTGCCCGACGGGGTGACGATCCGCTTCATCGTCGGCGACGGGCAGGCGCGCGTCCCGGTGGTGTTCAGCGGGATCGTGCCCGACCTGTTCGTCGAAGGATCGGGCGTGGTCGCCGAAGGCGCGCTGCGCCCCGATGGCACCTTCGCCGCCACCAACCTGCTCGCCAAGCACGACGAGAATTATACGCCGCGCGAGCTGGAGGGCATGAGCCCGGCGCAGGCCCGCGCAACGGTGGCCGACGCCAGCGATGGTCGCTGAACTCGGCCTTGCCGCGCTGTGGCTCGCCGCCGCGCTGGCGGCGCTGCAACTCATCGCCGGCATCGTCGGGGTGCGCGCCGGGGCCGACCACCCGCTGGCCGCGCTGGTGCGCCCGGCGGCGGTGGTGCAGGGCGCACTGTGCGCGATCGCCTTTGCCGCCCTGCTGGTGCTGTTCGCGCGCACCGACCTGTCGGTGGCGCTGGTGGCGGAGAACTCGCATTCGGCCAAGCCGCTGCTCTACCGGATCAGCGGCGCGTGGGGGAACCACGAAGGCTCGATGCTGCTGTGGGTCACGGTGATGGCGCTGGCCGGCGCGCTGATCGCGCTGGTGGAGCGGCGCCTGCCCGAACCCACGATGCTGGCGACGCTCGCCGCGCAGGCCTTTGTCGGGCTGGGCTTCCATGCCTTCCTGCTGTTCTCCTCCAACCCGTTCCGGCGGCTGGTGCCCGCGCCGGCGGAGGGGGCCGGGCTCAACCCGCTGCTGCAGGATATCGGCCTCGCGCTGCATCCGCCCACGCTCTATGCCGGCTATGTCGGCCTGTCGGTGGCGTTCAGCTTCGCGGTCGGCGCGCTGGTGACGCGCTCGGTCACGCCCGATTTCGCGCGGGTGATGCGGCCCTGGGTGCTGGGGGCCTGGGTGTTCCTGACTCTGGGGATCACCGCCGGCAGCTACTGGGCCTATTACGAGCTCGGCTGGGGCGGGTGGTGGTTCTGGGATCCGGTCGAGAATGCCTCGCTGATGCCGTGGCTGGCGGCGACCGCGCTGCTCCATTCGGCCAGCGTGCTGGCGGCGCGCGACGCGCTGCGGGCCTGGACCATCATGCTTGGGGTGATCGCCTTCTCGATGAGCATGATCGGCACCTTCCTGGTGCGGTCGGGCATCCTCACCAGCGTCCACGCCTTCGCCGTCGATCCGGAGCGCGGAACCTTCATCCTGGCGCTGCTGGCGCTCAATATCGGCGGCGCGCTGGTGCTGTTCGCGCTGCGCGCCGGCAGCGTCGCGGAAGGGGAGCGGTTCGCAGCCGTCAGCCGCGAGGGCGCGCTGGTGGTCAACAATGTCGCGCTCTCGGCGATCCTGGGGATTGTGCTGCTGGGCACGCTCTATCCGCTGCTGACCGAGGCCTTCGGGGTGCGGGTCTCGGTCGGGCCGCCCTATTTCAACCCGGTGGCGGCGATCTTCTTCCTGCCGATGCTGGCGGTGCTGGCGATAGGCCCGCTGCTGCGCTGGCGGCGCGACCGGCTGGCGCGGCTGCGCGGGGCCATCCTCGTCATCGCGGGAATCGCCGCGGCGGTGCTGGTGGCGGTCTGGGCGTTGGCCGGCATCGCCCTGCTGCCGCTGCTGGGCATGGCGCTGGCGGCGGCGGTCGCGGCGGGCAGCGTCGCGCCGCTGCTCGGCCGCTCGCCGCGCCGGCTGAAGCTGCCGGTGTGGGGCATGGCGCTGGCCCATCTCGGGGTCGCGGTGGCGCTGTTCGGGATGGCCGCCGACAGCGCCTTCCAGGTCGAGCGGCTGGTCGCAGCCCGCGTCGGTGACAGCGCCGAGGTCGGCCCGTGGCGGGTGACGCTGCTGGGGGTCGATCCGGTCGCCGGCCCCAACTGGACCGCGCTGCAGGCCGATCTCGCGGTCCGCCCTGCCGCGAGCGAGCCCGGCGGCCCCGCACAGGCGATGGCCCCGCAGGCGCGCAGCTTCTGGGCGCCCCCGCAGCAGACCACGGAGGCGGCGCTGCTGACCCGCTGGAACGGCCAGCTCTATGCGGTGCTCGGCGGAGAGGCGCCGGCCGATGCCGGCGGTGCGGTCCGCTGGCAGTTGCGGCTGTGGTGGAAGCCGTTTGTCACCTTCATCTGGTATGGCGGCCTGCTGATGGCGCTGGGCGGCGTGCTGGCGCTGGTCGGCCGGGTCTCGGCGGATCTGCGCCGCCGCTCCCGCGCTCGCACCATCGCGCAGCGCCGGGGCCGCTACCGGCAGGCCCCGGCATGACCCGCCTGCGGATCGCGCTGTGGCTGGCGGTGGCGCTCGCGCTGGCGCTGTTCGCGCTGTTCGCGGTGCAATTGTCGCGGCC
>JACIYY010000219.1 GCA_014359685.1 Porphyrobacter sp.
GTGGCTGGCCGTGGCGCTCGCGCTGGCGCTGTTCGCGCTGTTCGCGGTGCAATTGTCGCGGCCCAGGGACGATTTCGTCCGCAGCGCAATGGTCGGCGAGCCGCTCCCCGCCTTCACCCTGCCGCCCGCGACCGAGGGTGTGCCCGGCCTTGCCAGCACCGATTTCGCCGACGGCACCCCGCGCCTGCTCAACGTCTTTGCCAGCTGGTGCGTGCCCTGCGCGGCAGAGGCGCCGCAGCTTGCCGCGCTGGAGCGGCAGGGCGCGCGCATCGTCGCCATCGCGATCCGCGACCGGCCGGAGGATGTCGCCGCCTTCCTCGCCGCCTATGGCAATCCGTTCACCCGCATCGGCGCCGATCCGATCAGCCAGGTCCAGCTCGCGCTCGGCTCCTCGGGCGTTCCCGAAACCTTCGTGGTCGATGGCAAGGGGATCATCCGCTACCAGCATCTGGGCGAGATCCGCGACGCCGACGTGCCGGTGCTGCTGGCGCAATTGCAGCAGGCCGCGCGATGAGGGGCGGGCTCGTCGCGGGGGCCCTCGCGCTCCTTGTCGCCGCCCCCGCAGCGGCGCAGGATTCGCTGCCGCCGGCGCCCTATGCCGACCGCCAGCTGGTCGATCCGCAGGCCGAGGCGCGCGCCCGCGAATTGATGGAGAGCCTGCGCTGCCTGACCTGCCAGAGCCAGTCGATCGCCGACAGCGACGCGGCGATGGCCGGCGACATGCGCCACCAGGTCCGCACCCGCATCGCCGCCGGCGAAAGCCCGGAGGCGATCCGCGCCTGGCTGGTCGCACGCTACGGCGATTACGTCAGCTACCGCCCGCAACTGAGCACTCTCACCTGGCCGCTCTTCGCCGTGCCGCTGGGATTGCTGGCGGCTGCGCTGCTGATCCTGCGCCGCCGCTTGCGGCCCCGCGACCCGCGATGAGCGGCGCCTGTGATCCGGCCCCCGTGATCCGGCCCCTGCCAGCTGGTGCCTGTGAAATGCCCGCTGTGACATGGCCGCTGTGACCTGGCTGGCGGTTCTCGCGCTCGCCGCCGGGGCGCTGGCGCTCGCGCTCGCCGCGCTCCCGCCCGGCGGGCGGCGCGGCGGCTGGGCCACGCTGGCCGCGGTGCTGGCGCTGGGCCTGGCCGGCTACGCCACGCAGGCCAGCCCCGACCTGCCCGGCGCGCCGGCCCGTCCGCGCGCCG
>JACIYY010000022.1 GCA_014359685.1 Porphyrobacter sp.
AGATCGGCGAGGCGTTGGCACAGCTTGTTGATGAAACACATGCGCGCAGAGGGCATGAAGAAGCGGGCGATCGCCTGTCCGGTCGCGGGCAGATCGGTGCGCGGATCGACCGGGTGCGGCCCGTCATGGGCGCGGCGGATGGCGAAGGCTTCGGGCATCTGCCCGACCAGCTCGTGATCGAGCGGAAAGCGGGCGAGGTCGGCCTCGATGAACAGCCGCAGCCCGGCCTTGCCGGCCCGCTCCGCCAGGCTGGCAAGCGCCGCCTCCTCGGCGCGGTCGGGCCACAGCGGCGCCGGGCAGATCAGCGCCTCGATCCCGCCGCCGCGCAGGCTTTCCAACACCGGGGCATCCGGCAGGCCATCGGACAGCGTGCCCGCATCGAGCGCGCAGAACAGGGCGGCGGGAGGGGAGGGCACGTCTCGGGTCTCCGCGTGTGGGGATCGAAGGGATAGCAGATGGATGCCTTTCCAACACCCGGCCCGGCGGCAACGTTCCGGCCGCGCTTGCCGATCCGCTCTTGATCGCGCGCGCCGCGCCCGCCACCTGCACCCGACAACCGGACGCTCAAGGGCAGGGACACACCGAAACATGACCACGCACACCACCCGCATGCTGATCATCGGGTCCGGCCCGGCGGGGCTGACCGCGGCGATCTACGGCGCGCGCGCGGGGCTGGCGCCGATCGTGGTGCAGGGCCTCCAGCCCGGCGGGCAGCTGACCATCACCACCGATGTCGAGAACTATCCGGGCTTTCGCGACGTGATCCAGGGGCCGTGGCTGATGGCCGAGATGCAGGCCCAGGCCGAGCATGTCGGCACGCGCATGATGTGGGACACGATCACCGAGGTCGAGATCGACAACGGCCCGCCGTTCCGCGCCATCGGCGACAGCGGCGACGATTATGTGGCCGAGGTGCTGGTGATCGCCACCGGCGCGCAGGCCAAATGGCTGGGCGTGCCGGGCGAGCAGGCGCTGGCCGGCAAGGGGGTGTCCGCCTGCGCGACCTGCGACGGGTTCTTCTATCGCGGCAAGAAGGTGGCGGTGATCGGCGGCGGCAACACCGCGGTGGAGGAGGCGCTGTACCTCACCAACCATTCGGACGATGTGACGCTGATCCACCGCCGGGGCGAGCTGCGGGCCGAGAAGATCCTGCAGGATAGGCTGTTCGCCCATCCGAAGATCAGCGTGGTGTGGAACCGGCGGGTCGAGGAATTCCTCGGCGATCCGCAGGCCGGCGGGCTGACCGGCCTGCGCCTCGCCGACACGCAGACCGGGGCGATGAGCACCTTTGCCTGCGAGGGCGCCTTCGTCGCCATCGGCCATGCCCCGTCGACCGAGCTGTTCATCGATAAGCTGGACATGGACGAGAGCGGCTATCTGGTGGTCGAGCCGGGCACGCCCAAGACCAGCCACCCCGGCGTGTTCGCCTGCGGCGACGTGATGGACCACACCTATCGCCAGGCGGTGACCGCCGCCGGCACCGGCTGCATGGCCGCGCTCGACGCCGAGCGGTTTCTGGCAACGCGGGAGCATGCGCGGAACGCGGCGGCGCAGGCGGCGGAGTAGGGGTGGGTGCGATGCCATCGCTGAGAGCTGGCCGACAGTCGTGGACCGGGACCCGAGGCACTGTCAGCGCAATCTTCGGTAGTGTCTCAGTTGAATTCAGCGCCTTGTAGCGGACAGAGCCGCAAGCTTCCGCCGGTGTGGAAAACGCTGTGCGAGATCCCCACTTTCCTACCGCGTCAGTGGCATGTTGCCACTGGCGTTGCGGGTTCTCGGCGCTTGCAATTGGATAAAACGCTTGGGTTCTTGGGCCTTTTTCGCCGTCTGTGGATTGTTTTGGAGTATGACAGGCTTGCCCGGTGAGGCTTGGGACTGGCGGAAATCTGCGGTTTTCGCGCTGCGGGACGGTCTGCCGTGTCCAACAAAAGGACTTGCGGCAAGGCTAGGTTGTGGGCAATGGTCATTACCACCATGTAAGTTGTTGAGCGACTGCACACAGCGAGCCAGGAGTCAACCCCCCCGGTTCATGTACGGTATGTTAACGGAAGCGGAGTAACCATGCGCAAAGGGCCAAGTGGTCAAGAGCGCCCGGCTGATGTGATCGGCGGCGCCATCATGATTGGCAGGATCGACCCGCGAGGTTGAGGAAACGCTAAAGCGGCCGGCGCGCCGAGGAGCGCCCGGCGGGAAAGCGAGGGCAGAAAGTTTAACGAGAGGACGGCGCCAGAAAATTGCCACGAGGCGGCAGGCGTAAGATGGAGTGACGAAGATGAAAACCGTGAAGGTGCTTTATAAATTCGTGGATGGGGCGCACTTTTTTGTGTCCAACGACGAAGCGTCTGTTGGTCTTTGTGTAGCCCATGAAAGTCTAGAGAAAGCGTTCGATGCAGTTGAGATTCAGCTAACGAAGCTTTTCCGGAAGAACCATGGTATCGAAGCGGAATTCTCTCCATCGATGAGTTCGATGGCGTTTGCCGCTTGGGTAAAGAATCAGCAGGCCGAGAACGCCAGCATGCCTTCGCCGGGTGTTGCTGGGCAGGTGCCGTGGATGAAAAACGAACCAGCGATCGCTGCGTAGCTTCGCATGAGGAACTGTGCTGAGGAAGCCCTCGTCGTCGCCAAAATCGTGTCTCTGGGCGCCGTTCGCGACAGCGCTTTAGACGATGAATTTTCTTTATGGTTTGAGGTAGATTTCCGAGGAAAAGGGTACTCTTTTCAAATACCTGCGCCGCTTTGTGATGGCGGTTATACCAGCGACCAACTAGAAGCAATTGAGGTCGAGCTGCAAAAGCTCGGCCTCGACCTATTGCCCTTAGATCACAATCTCGTGCAATAGAGCCCGGACGTTTATCGCGCTGCCTCCCGCGAAGCCGGCCCCTACACGAAGCGAGGCAAATTCACACTGACCCACTGCCCAATTTCTCGCCGGTTGACTTCGCCGGGCGGCTGCGGCAAATCCGCGCGCAGACGGTGCCGACCGCGCTTTGGCGTGGGCGGCTAAGAGGGAAGCCGGTGCAAATCCGGCGCTGTGCCCGCAACTGTGAGCCGGGAGCCGGCGGCCATCCATGTCACTGGGGCATCTGCCCCGGGAAGACGGCCAGCGGCATCGATCGGTAGTCAGGAAACCTGCCGTCGCGTCGTTCGCACCCCGGCCGGGACCAGCCTGCGGGTACGAAAGGAGCATCTCTCCTTTTTCGAAACGACAGCCTGGCCGCCGTCGCGCCCCGTCGGGGTGGGCCGCCTTCATGTCGTCGATCCGCCCCCGCTCGACGCCGGGTCGCGGGAAGGAATGCCCGATGCACCGTCCCTCCCTCCCCGGCCGCCTCGTCCCGGCGCTGCCCGCCACTGCCATCGCTACCGCCACCGCCACCGCCCTCGCCCTCGCGGCCCCCGCCCACGCCCAGAGCCGCCACGACCTCGACAGCGCGGCGGCGGACCCGGCGGGCGCCATCGTCATTACCGCCAGCCGGTTCGAGCGCCCGGCCGACTCGGTCGCGCAATCGGTGACGATCATCACCGGCGAGGCGATCCGCCGCCGCCAGAGCGCGGCCGTGATCGACCTGCTGCGCACCGTGCCCGGCGTCACCGTCACCGCCAATGGCGGCCCCGGCACCTTCGCGGGCGTCAATATCCGCGGCGCCGAGACCGATCAGAACGTGGTGCTGATCGACGGGATCAAGCTCAACGATCCCTCCGCCCCCGGCGGCGGCTTCAATTTCGGCGAGCTGCTGGTCGGCAATATCGAGCGGATCGAGGTGGTGCGCGGGTCGCAATCGGTGATCTGGGGCAGCCAGGCGATCGGCGGCGTGGTCAACCTGCTGACCGCCGCGCCGACCGAGCAGGCGCGGGTCAATCTGCGCGCCGAGGGGGGCGCGCGCGACACCTATCAGGCGTTCGGCAATATCTCCGGCCGGGCCGGGCCGGTCGCGGCGAGCGCGGGCGCGGGGTTCTTCCACAGCGACGGCCTGTCCGCCTTCAGCGCGGCGCGCGGCGGGCAGGAGGCGGACGGATACGAGGCGGTCAGCGCCAATGCCCGCGCGACGATCGACCTTGCGCCCGCCGTGTCGCTGGACCTGCGCGGCTTCTTCACCGATGGCGAGACCGAGATCGACGGCTTTCCCCCGCCCTCCTACGCCTTCGGCGATACCGGGGAGCGCAGCGAGACGCGCGAATATGTCGGCTATGGCGGCCTCAACGCCGCCATGCTGGGCGGGCGGCTGCGCAACCGCTTCGGCTTTGCCTATACCCGCACCCGCCGCACCAGCATCGATCCCGAGGGCGCGGTGCAGACCACATTCGATGCGACGGGCGAGAACGAGCGGTTCGAATATCAGGGCATCCTGACGCTCGATGCGGTGGATGCGACCTTTGGCGCCGAAACCGAACGCGCCAGCTTCGTCACCGCCAGCTATGGCGGCCCGCCGGCCGTCGCCGATGCCCGGATCACCGGCCTCTATGCGGAGGCCAGCGTGGCGCCGGTCGCCGGGCTGGTGCTGACCGGCGGGGCGCGGTACGACGATCACGACACGTTCGGCGATGCGACCACGCTGGCGGCCTCTGCCGTCTACAGCCCCAATGGCGGCACGACGCGGCTGCGCGCCGCCTATGGCGAGGGGTTCAAGGCGCCTTCGCTGTTCCAGCTCTACAGCGACTACGGCAATCTGCGGCTGGCGCCGGAGCGCTCGGAAAGCTGGGAGGCGGGCGTGAGCCAGCGGCTGGGTGGCTGGCTGGAGCTGGCGGCGACCTGGTTCCAGCGCGATACCGACAACCAGATCGACTTCGTCTCCTGCTTCGGCAACACCGAGCCGCTGTGCGCCGGCCGGCCGTACGGCACCTATGACAATCTGCGCGTGACCCGCGCCAAGGGGGTCGAGCTGACCGCCAGCGCGCGGCCTTTCGAGGGGCTGAGCGTGATCGGCCAGTACAGCCATATCGACGCCGAGGACCGGGTCACCGGGCTGGAGCTGGCGCGGCGGCCGCAGCGGACCGCCAGCCTGATCGCCGATTACACCTTCGCCTTCGGGTTGCAGCTGGGCGGCACGCTGGCCCATGTCGGCGACAGCTTCGACGATGCCGCCAACACCCGCCCGCTGGCGAGCTACACGCTGGTCGATCTCCGCGCGGCCATTCCGCTGAGCGAGCGGATCGAGCTGTTCGGCCGGGTCGAGAACCTGCTCGACGAGGAGTACGAGACGGTGTTCGGTTACGGCACCGCGGGCCGCGGCGCGTTCGGCGGGGTCAGGCTGCGGCTGTGAGCGGGCGCCGCCTGTCCTGCATGCTCGGCGCGGTGCTGCTGGCGCTGGCGGCGCTGGCGGACTGCGCGCCGGCGGCGCCGGTGGCGGCGGAGGGGCAGGCGCGCGGGCCGGCGCGGCGGATCGTCTCGCTCGATTATTGCGCCGACCAGTACCTGCTCAAGCTGGTCCCGCGCGAGCGCATCCTTGCGGTGTCGCCCGATGCGGACAGGGACTTCTCCTATATGCGCAAGGCCGCGAGGGGCCTGCGCCAGGTGGCGCCGCGGGCCGAGGATGTGCTGGTGCTGAAGCCCGATCTGGTCATCCGCTCCTATGGCGGCGGGCCGGATGCGGCGGCGTTCTTCCGCCGCGCCGGGGTGCCGGTGCTCCAGCTCGGCCCTTCGGCCGATCTCGGCGATGTCCGGGCGGAGGTGGTGCGCGTCGCCGAGCAACTCGCCGTGCCCGAGAGGGGGCAGAAGCTGGCGGCGCAGATGGACCGCCGCCTCGCCGCCTTGCGTACGGAGGCCGATGCCGCGCGCGGGCCGGAGCGCGAGGCGCTGTACATGACGCCCGGCGGGGTCACCACCGGGCCGGGATCGCTGGTCGCAGAGATGCTGGCGGCCGCCGGGCTCAGGAATTTCCAGCGCGAGCCCGGCTGGCACCCGTTGCCGCTCGAACGGCTCGCCTATGAGCGGCCCGACATCGTCGCCGCCGCCTTCTTCGGTTCGGCGACCGGCACGCCCGATGGGTGGAGCGCGGCGCGCCATCCGGTTGCCCGTGCGCAGCTGAGCCCTGAGCGGGTGGTGCGGCTGGACGGCGCATGGACCGCGTGCGGCGGGTGGTTCGTGCTCGACGCGATCGAGGCGCTGGCGCGCGGGCCGGGGCGATGAGCGGGCGGGCGCTGAACGGCGCGCTGCTGGCCGCCGCGCTGCTGGCGGTGATCGGCGCGTGCCTGCTCGGGTCGGTGCCGCTGCCGGCGGGGCGGATGCTGGCGGCGCTGGTCGGCGGCGGCGAGCCGGGCGACGCCCTGGTGGTGTGGGCGATCCGCCTGCCGCGCGCGCTGGCCGCTTTCGTGGTCGGCGCGGCGCTGGGGGCCAGCGGGGCGGCGTTGCAGGGCCTGCTGCGCAACCCGCTGGCCGAACCGGGCGTGCTGGGCGTCTCTGCCACCGCCGCGCTGGCGGCGACGATGACGCTCTATTACGGGCTGGCGGCGGGCGCGCCGTGGCTGCTGCCGCTGGCCGCCGTCGGCGGGGCGCTGGCGGCGACCGCGCTGATCGCGCTGGCGGCGCTGCGGACCGCTTCGGTCGTCTCGCTGGTGCTGGTCGGCGTCGCGCTGTCGAGCTTCGCCGGTGCGCTGATGGCGCTGCTGATGAATTTCGCGCCCAACCCGTTCTCGCTCGCCGACATGGTCAACTGGATGCTGGGATCGGTCGCCAATCGCAGCTTCGAGGATCTCGCGCTGGCGATGCCGTTCCTGGTGCCGGGGCTGGCGATCCTGTTCCTGACCCGGCGCGGCCTGTCGGCGCTGACGCTGGGGGAGGAGGCGGCGGCGGGCATCGGCCTCGATCTTGCGCGCCAGCGGCTGCTGGTGGTGCTGGGCGCCGGGCTGGCGACCGGCGGGTCGGTGGCGATTGCCGGGGCGATCGGCTTTGTCGGCATCGTCGCGCCGCATCTGGTACGCCCGTGGGTCGGGCACGATCCGGCGCGCAGCCTGCTGCCCTCGGCACTGCTGGCGGGGCTGCTGCTGGTGCTGGCCGATATCGGCGTGCGGGTGCTGCCGACCGATGCCGAGCTGAAGCTGGGCGTCCTCGCCGCGCTGGTCGGCGCGCCGGTGTTCGCCGCCATCGCCGCCTCGGCGCGCCGGGTGGGGCGATGATCGCGCTCGAGCGTGCGACCTGCCGCGCCGGCGACCGCCCGCTGCTGCACGCCACCGATCTGACCATCGGGCTGGGCCGGCTGACCGTTCTGCTCGGCCCCAATGGCGCGGGCAAGACGACGCTGATCCGGGTCGCGCTGGGCCTGCTGCGGGCCGATAGCGGCACCGCCCGGATCGGCGGCGATCCGGTCGCGCGGCTGGCTGCGGCGGAGCGCGCCCGGCGGGTCGCCTATCTGCCGCAGGCCCGCCCGATCGCCTGGGCGCAGCCGGTGCGCGACCTGGTGGCGCTAGGCCGCTATGCCCACGGCGCCGCGCCGGGCCGGCTGTCCCCCGCCGATGCCGCCGCGGTCGACCGGGCCATCGCGGCCTGCGGGCTGGAGGCGCTGGCCGCCCGCCCCGCCGATACCCTGTCGGGCGGCGAGCAGGCCCGCGTCCACATCGCCCGCGCGCTGGCGGCCGAGGCGCCGATGATCGTCGCCGACGAACCCGTCGCCTCGCTCGACCCGCGCCACCAGCACCAGGTGCTGGGCCTGCTGCGCGGCCATGTCGATCGCGGCGGCGGCGCGCTGGTGGTGCTCCACGATCTCGACCTTGCGGCCCGCTACGGCGACAGGCTGCTGTGGATGCAGGGCGGCGCGATCATCGCCGATGGCGGGGTGGCGGAGACGATGGTGCCGGACCTGGTGGCGGAGGTCTATGGCGTTCAGGCGCGGCTGGTGGAGCAGGACGGGCGCCGCCATGTGGTGGTCGACGGCCCGGCCTGACCGGCAGCGACCGACAACCTTTGCTTAACCTCTGCCAGCTAGGCTGGCGTGCATCAGCAGGAGACAGCGCATGGCAGTCAAGGCGGTTGCGGGCTCCCCGGCGCCCAATGTCGATCTTCGCAGCGGCGAACGGCGGCAACTGCGTCTCGACGTCGCGGGCGCGGCGGGCGAAGGTTCGACCATCCTGCGCAACGTCTCGCGCACCGGCGTAATGCTCGAAGCGACGCCGCCTCTGGCCATCGGCCAGCGGGTCGACATTGCTCTGCCGGAACTCGGCACCCGGACGCTCACCGTGCTGTGGAACAACGGCACGTTGTATGGCTGCCGCTTCGATGCCCCGATCAAGGAGGCCGCGATCAGCGCCGCGCTGCTGCGCGCCGAGCCGCTGAGCCCGACCGAAGCCTTGCAGGTCCCGCCCCGGCAACACCCGCTGCCGGAGACGGAGAAATACAGCCTGCGCACCCGCGCGGCGATCATCCTCGGTTCGGCCGTGGCCGGCTGGGGCATCCTGATCGCGGCCGCGCTGGCGATCGTCTGAACCGGCGCGCGAGTCGGGCTCGCCCGCCCTCCCCTGATATCACCCTGCCCATAACGCCGTGATCGCCGACCGGCCGGCCCGCTTTGCCGGACGCAGCGAAGCGATGCGGCGTGCTATCGCGCCGGTTGGGGGATGAGGCCTTGCATCGGCCGGTGCCTGCCTGGCGACGAAGGACGCGCAGTCTGTTCCCAGCGCCAGCGCCGCCACTTGCTGACCGCAAGGCAGATCGTCGGCCAGAACAGCGTCAGCACCAGGTCCTCGCCGGTATCGGCCCAGCGCCAGGAGCCGTGATAGAGGCGGTTCATCACCTCGTTGAGCAGAGCCGCCTGGACCACGGCCAGCCACGCCAGCGTCGATCCGCGCCGGGTCCGCAGCGCGAGCTGCATGCCGAGATAGATCGCCATGCCGGCATGGATGTGGAGCATGGGACGGGTCATCCCCGACTCGGCGACGAGCCAGGCGACCAGATCGTGATAGGGAACCGACAGCGCCATCGCCCGGTTACAGCACGAACAGGTTACCAGGCGCCTAACCGCGTCGGGCACCTCGGCAGGCCGCCGCGATGGGTGAACGGCCGGGCGCGCCATTCGCCCTTTGCCCTGGAGCGGGCCTTGAGAGCGGGGATTGTTTGTTGAACAACAAGGTGATGCCCAATCCCGGGCAAGGTTGCGGTCCTTTCGGGAGAATCCGCCGATGATCGTGCTCTGTGCCCACGCCGCTCTCTTGCGCGACGCCTTTGCCGGAAACCGGCGCCCTTCGCACCTGCGCTGTTGAATCGCGGCCGCTCCTCGGTTATCTCTACCGCACTGCACAACGTTGTCCCGGCGTGCAGACGTCGCTTTAGCGAGCAAGGATGGCCTCTCATGAACTTCATGTCTGCGCCTGCCGATGACACGGATTTCGCGGTGACGGAGAAAGCGGGCTTCAAGCTCGACGATGCCATCGCCCGCGCGCTGGACGTGGTCGTCGCATCGATCGCCATCGTCTTCCTGCTGCCGTTGATGGCCCTCGTCGCCATGGCGATCATCCTGACCGACCCCGGCCCGGTGCTGTTCGCGCACAAGCGGATCGGCCGCTATGGCCGCATGTTCCCGTGCCTGAAGTTCCGCTCCATGGCGGTGGACGCCGAGGAACGGCTGGCCGAGCTGCTGCGCACCGACCCCGTTGCGCGCGCCGAATGGGACCGCGACCACAAGCTGAAGAACGATCCGCGGATCACCCGGATCGGCGGGTTCCTGCGCCGCAGCAGCCTCGACGAGCTGCCGCAATTGTTCAACGTCCTGCGCGGCGAGATGAGCATCGTCGGCCCCCGCCCGATCGTGCTGGGGGAGGTGCCGCGCTATGGCCGCTATTTCGAGAACTATTGCTCGGTGCGCCCGGGCCTGACCGGCCTGTGGCAGATCGGCGGGCGAAGCGATGTCGATTATCGTCGGCGGGTGGCGATGGATGTCACCTATACGCGCCACCGCTGCACCATGCTCAACCTGCGGATCATGGCCTCCACCGTGCCCAGCGTGCTGCTGAACAGGGGCGCCTACTAGCATCGCTGCGGGGCGGAGCGTCGCCCGCAGGCGCACGCTGCGAACCGCCGGGACCGCACCGCGCCTCGCCCGGTTCTGCCGAGCGGACCTGTTGCCCGCCGCCCGGTGCGGGCCGGGGCCGGCGGCGTCAGACCGTCAGTCGCCCTTCGCCGCGGAATTGGAATTGCCGCCGGGCGTGACCTCGTCCTCCCCCAATTGGCCGCCGCCGTGATAGCCGATGGTTGACTGGCCGCCGTGCTTGCCGAAACCCTTGTCGCGCTCCGCCCCCGGCTTGTCGGTATGCGGGTTGGGATAGGCGCCGCCGCCGCTCTCGCCCCCCGCACCGCGCCCGGTGGGCGCGGGATCGGGCGCCCGGCGGGGCGATGATGGGGACGGTGCGGCCGAATCGGGAACGGCCTGAGTGGGGTGCTTGTCTGCCATGGGAGGTCTCCCTTTCGCTGCTGGTGACAAAACCGGGCGGGGCGCCCGACCGTTCCCGGATCGGCAAGACAGAGCATGATATCCGCGCCTTGGTTCGCCGCCTTGCCGGTCCGTTGGCGCAACCGGAAACTAGGGGATTGTCCGCAGTCCGGGATGACCGCCCGGCAAGGAAGTGGTGGCATGGACAAGCGGACCGGGCGGGACCGGACCGTCGGGCTTGGCGAGCCGCAGCCGACGCACGAGAGAACGAGGGCGCATGAAGCTTCAGTCACGACACGCCGCGGGGCCGGCTCGTCCCGAGGACACGGGGCGCAGCCGGGGACGATCGCCCCGCTCCGGCTGCTGCTGGCGCCCGCCCGAGCGGATCAGCCAATCATGAACGGCCCGACCGACCCCGGTCCGGATGCCGCCGACCGGCGGCGCTGGGCCTCGATCGAAGCCTGCCGCATCCTCGACACCCCGCGCGAGCGCGCCTTTGACGATCTGGTGCAGATCGCGGCCGAGATCTGCACCGCGCCGGTGGCCACGATCACCTTCGTCGCGCAGCATCGCCAATGGTTCAAGGCGGTGCGGGGCCTGCCGTTCAACGAAACACCGATCGAACAGTCGATCTGCTGGCACGTGGTGCGCGGGACCGATATCCTCGTGGTGGAAGATGCCGCGCACCACCCGCGGACTGCCGGCAATCCGCTGGTCGCGGCGCCCGACGGCTTGCGCTTCTACGCCGGCGCCCCGATCAAGGCCCCCGATGGCGTCGCCGTGGGCGTCATCTGTGTCGCCGACCACCTGCCCCGGCCCGGCGGCCTGACTGTGGCGCAGCGCCGCGCGCTGGAGGCGCTGGCGCGGCATGTGGAGACGCTGCTGAGCCTGCGCGGCGCGCTGCGCGAGCGCGATCAGCATCTCGCCGCACGGCAGGAGCTATCCTCCGCGCTGGCCGAATCCTTCTGCCTCGACCGGCTGACCGCGCTGCCCAACCGCACCCTGTTCCAGGCGCAGCTGGAGACCGCGATTGCAGAGAGCCGGGCGTGCGGCACGCGCGCCGCGATGGTGCTGATCGACCTCGACCAGTTCAAGCACATCAACGAATGGCTGGGCCACGATGCCGGAGACGAGGTGCTGAAGGACTTCGCCGGGCTGCTGCGCAAGGTGGTGCGCGGCGGCGACTTCGCGGCCCGGCTGGGCAGCGACGAGTTCGGGGTGATCCTGCGCGACGTGCGCGACGATCTGGCGCTGGACGACGCGCTGCGAAGCCTGGCCGAACGCCTGCACGGCGAGGTCCAGGTGAAGCGGCAGACGGTGGAGCACCGGCTGAGCATCGGCATCGCCCTCTATCCCGACCATGCCGCCGATGCGGTCGAGCTGGCCCAGCATTGCGACCTTGCGCTGCGCGAGGCCAAGGCCCGCGCCGGCACGCCGGTGATGTTCGAGGCCGAGATGTCGGCGCAGCACCGCCGCCATATGGACCTGCGCCAGCAGGCCCGCGCGGCGCTGCTGCACAACCAGGTGGTGCCGTATTACCAGCTCAAGGTGTGCCTGCAGACCGGGCGGGCGGTCGGTTTCGAGGCGCTGGCGCGCAACGAACGCCCGGGATGCAGCGCCGAGGATCCGGCGATGTTCGCCGAAGCCTTCGACCACCCCGAGCTGAACCGGCTGATGAGCCGGCGGCTGAGCGAGCAGGTGTTCGATCATATGCAGGCATGGAGCGCGGCCGGCGTGCCGTTCGGCCATGTCGCGCTCAACGCGTCGCCGCACGATTTCGCCGATGACAGCTTTGCCGAACGGCTGCTGGAGCAGTTGCGCCGGCGCGCCCTTCCCGCCGGCGCGCTGCAGGTGGAAGTGACGGAGTCGGTGCTGCTGGGGCGCGGACAGGAGCCGGTGCTGCGCGCGCTGGAGACGCTGCACGCCGCCGGCGTCCAGATCGCGCTCGACGATTTCGGCACCGGCTACGGCTCGCTGATCCATCTGAAGCAGTTCCCAGTCCACACGATCAAGATCGACCGGTCCTTCGTGCGCTCGATCGGCCATTCGAGCGACGACGCGGCGATCGTGCGGGCGATCGTCGGGCTGGCCCGCAGCCTCGGCATCGAGACGGTGGCCGAAGGGATCGAGACCGAAGCGCAGCTGCACCAGATGACGCGCAAGGGCTGCGATCTTGGGCAGGGCTTCCTGTTCAGCAAGGCGATCCCCGCCGCGCGCGTGCCGAGCCTTGCGGTGACGGGCCATGCCTGCGCCGCGCCGGCGGTCCGCATGAAGGAGGGGTGATCGATCCGGTTAACGCCCGAGCCTCGCGGTGTTAACCCTGCTTGCTCACACCGGCTTCACCAGTCGCGCCGCACACTGTCCGACACACTCATTGCCAGGGAGAGGCAACCCCGATGAGCAGCGCGCCCGGACATCCGCCGGCGCATCGTGCGCCCGCACAGCCGATACCGGCGCGGGCCGGGCCACCGCCCGCGCCCGCCAATGACGATGCCGCGCCGGCGCTGGCCGAT
>JACIYY010000220.1 GCA_014359685.1 Porphyrobacter sp.
CGCCTGGGCGAGCGCGATATAGCCGAGATAGAGGAACAGCAGCACCAGCATCGAGGTCAGCCGCCCGTCCCACACCCACCAGGTGCCCCAGGCGGGGCGGCCCCAGATCGAGCCGGTGACCAGGCAGATCGCGGCGAAGGCGGCGCCGGGAATGGCGGCGGCGCGCGCGGCGATCCCGGCGAGCGGGTGGCGCCACACCAGCTCCACCAGGCTGGCAAGCGCGATCATCGTCCAGCCGCCCATCCCCAGCCAGGCGGCGGGGACATGGAGGAACAGGATCCGCACCGTTTCCCCCATCAGCCGGTCGGGCGGCACCACCAGCAGCCCCCACGCCAGCGCCCCGCCCGCGACCAGCAGCCCGGCCAGCAGCAGCGGACCGGTCAGCCGGCGGGCGATCCGCAGGAAACGGGCGGGGTTGGCGAAACCTTGCATGGGTATCGGCGGCGCTTTGGCAGGTGGGGAACCTGCGGGCAAGGGACAAGCGGGGTGGGTGGGGTGGGGGGGGACGGCGATGGCGGCGGCGGCGTTGCTGCACGGGAGGGATCGCGCTGGCGAGACGGCAGCAGGATCAGGCGAGCGGGAGCCGCCAACAAAAAAAGGGGGACCTATATACGTGCGTGACCCGCCGCAACTTCACGGAAAATCAGCAACGGTGTCACTGCGCTAGCCGCTCCGGGGCGGCCTAACGCCAAGCGGACGAATGGAGCGATTGCCATTGAGGCTTGCCCGACCATGCTCTGCATTAATCCAACTGTTGTGTTTCCATGGGCGTCATTAAGGCTGTCGACATCGGCATAGTCGGCAGGGGCGCTCATGACGCCCAGTATCGCCCATTCGCCCGGTATTCTTACGCCGTGCATCAGAACTAACTCGCTGGCAGGCGTGACCATGTATTCTTCGCGGAGAGAGCACCACAGAAGAGCGGCGGCGCCGTCGCCCTGCGAACTTATAAGCGATGCATGGATGGAGTGGGGCATAATCTGGATGAGTTCCAGTATCATTTCGGCCTGCGTTTTTTGCTCCTT
>JACIYY010000221.1 GCA_014359685.1 Porphyrobacter sp.
GCCGCTGCCTGTGATCGTGGCCAGGTCGAGTCCCCGCTCCTGCGCGATCCGCCGAGCCAGCGGCGATGCGACGACCCGCTCCCCGGACGGGGCCGGAGCCGCTGAAGGTGCGGGAGCCGGCGTTGGCGCCGGGGCCGGGCTCGGAGAAGGTGCGGTGGCTGGGGCAGCGGGTGGCGCCGGTTCGGACTCCGCCGCCGGTTCCTCGGCCGCGGCGCTGACACCGGCGGCGGCCTTCGCCTCGGCGAGATCCTCACCCTCCGCCGCCAGAGTGGCGATGACGGTGCCGACCTTTACCCCCTGCGTGCCTTCCGGAACGGCGATGTCGGCAACGGTGCCCTCGTCCACCGCCTCGAACTCCATGGTCGCCTTGTCGGTCTCGATCTCGGCGATCACGTCGCCGCTGGTCACCGTGTCGCCGACCTTCACCAGCCAGCGGGCGAGCGTGCCCTCCTCCATCGTGGGCGACAGAGCGGGCATCCTGATCGTGATCGGCATGGTGGCGGCTGGCATCCTGCTAGCTGGGGTTGCCCGGCCGTCTCTGACCAATTTGCCCCGCCAGAGCAAGGTTCTTGCGCCTGGCTGTGGATCGCGGGATACTCGGCCACGGGGGAGAGGCAACAATGCGCGTCTATCTGGTGATCATCGACGAGAGCGAGGAATCGCGCGTCGCGCTGCGCTTCGCCGCCCGCCGCGCGGCCTACACCGGCGGCGCAGTGCACCTGCTGGCGATCGTGCCCAAGCAGGCGTTCAACGCCTTCGCCGGGGTGCAGGCGACGATCGAGGACGAGGCCCGCGACCGGGCGGAGGTGCTGGCCAACAGCGCTGCGGGCGAGCTGGTGTCGGAGATGGGGCAGATGCCGCAGATCACCGTCAGGGTCGGCGACGGCAAGACGGTGATCGACGCCTTCCTGAAAGAGCACCGGGAGGTCGCTGCGCTGGTGCTGGGCGCCGCCGCGAACGGCACGCCGGGGCCGCTGGTGACTCACTTTTCCGCCCATGCCGGATCGCTGCCCTGCCCGGTGTTCCTGATCCCCGGAAGCCTCTCCGAAGCGGAGATCGACCGGCTGAGCTGAGGGTCGGCCCGTCGGGCGGGTGGCTACCTCTTGCCCCGGCCCTGGTGGCGGATATTGGCCGGCCGGCCGCGCTGGCCCTGCGCGAACTTGCCCTTCGCCGGCTTGCCCGGTCCGCTGCGCTTGCGATCGGGCCGCGCGCCGCGCGGCTCGATGGCGTTGCCGTCGCTGTCGGGCACCTCGAACTTCAATGCCCCGGTCAGCGGGTTGGCCTCCGCCAGCCGCAGCTGGAGCGTGTCGCCCACGGCGTAGCGGGTGCCGCTGTCCTCCCCCACCAGCGCCCGCGCGGCTTCGTCGTGGCGGAAATATTCGCGGCCCAGCGAGGAGACCGGCACCAGCCCGTCGCCACCCAGCCCGGCGATGGTGGCGAAGAAGCCGAATTTCTGCACCCCGGTGATGCGGGTGGTGAAGGTTTCGCCCACCCGTCCCGTCAGCCAGGCGGCGACATAGCGGTCGATCGTGTCGCGCTCGGCCTCCATTGCGCGCCGTTCGGTCATGCTGATCGCGTCGGTGATCCGGGACAGGTCCTCGCGGTCGCGATCCGACAGGCCGGTGGTCGGCGGCAGGCCCTTGGGCGCGGGCTGTTCGAAGCCGAAGGCATCGACGAGCGCGCGGTGGACCAGGAGATCGGCATAGCGGCGGATCGGCGAGGTGAAGTGGGCGTAGCTGCCCAGCGCCAGCCCGAAATGCCCGGCATTGCGCGGGCCGTAATAGGCCTGCGTCTGGCTGCGCAGCACCGCCTCCATCACCAGCGCCTTCTCCCCCGGATCGGCGACATCGCGGATCATGCGGTTGAACAGGCCCGGCGTCACCACCTGCCCCAGCGCCAGCTTGCGGCCGATGGCATCGAAATAGTCGCGCAGTGCGACCAGCTTCTCGCGCGTCGGCGGCTCGTGCACGCGATAGACGACCGGGCTGGCCTTGCTCTCCAGCGCCTTGGCGGCAGCGACATTGGCGGCGATCATGAAATCTTCCACCACCCGGTGCGCGTCGAGTCGCTCGCGCAATGCGATCTCGGCGATGCGGCCCTGCTGGTCGAGCACCACGCGGCGTTCCGGCAGGTCGAGATCGAGCGGATCGCGGTCCTCGCGCGCGGCATTGAGCGCGCGCCAGGCGTCCCACAGATGGGCCAGGTGGGGCGGTGCCTCGCCGCTATCGATGCGCGCCTGCGCGTCCTCGTAGGCGATCACCTCGTGGATGCGGACCAGGGCGCGGGCGAAGCGCCAGCGGGTGACGCGCCCCTCGCGCGAAATCGTCAGGTGGCAGGCCATCGCCGCGCGGTCCTCGCCCTGCTTCAGGGAGCAGACATCGGCGCTCAGCACTTCGGGCAGCATCGGCACCACCCGGTCGGGGAAATAGACCGAATTGCCGCGCTTCCTCGCCTCCCGGTCGATCTCGCCGCCGGGGCGGACGTAGAAGCTGACATCGGCGATGGCGACCAGCGCCTGCCAGCCGCCCGGGTTGCCAGGATCGCTGTCGGGTTGCGCCCAGATGGCATCGTCGTGGTCGCGCGCGTCGACCGGGTCGATGGCGACGATCGGCAGCTCGCGCAGATCCTCGCGATGCTGCTCGCTCAGCGGCAGCCGGGCGGCGCGCTCCGCCTCGGCCAGCGCCTCTTCGGGGAAGATGTGGGGAATGCCGTGCTTGTGGATCGCGATCAGGCTGTAGGCGCGCGGCGCCAGCGGATCGCCCAGCACCTCCACCACCTTGACCCCCGCGCGCGGGGAGCGACCGGCGGGCTCGGCCAGCACCAGCTGCCCTTCCTCCGCACCACCCAGATCGGCAATTGGCGAGGAATTGCGGATGCGCTTGTCGACCGGCGCCAGCCATGGCCGGCCGGCGCCGTCATGCTCGACCACACCCAGCAGCGCTTCCGCCTGAGCGGGCAGCTTCTTCATCGGATGGGCGCGCCAGCCGTGGCCGGTCTCCTCGGTGCGGGCGAGGATGCGGTCGCCCTGGCGAAGCGCGGTCATCTTGCGGCTTTCCATCACCCGCAGCCGCGGCGGGGGGGTGGCATCGTCGGGCTGCCAGCTGTCGGGGATGGCGATCGTCTCCCCCTCCTCCACCGCGACCACCCGCAGCACGGTGACCTTGGGCACCCCGCCCATCCGGTGATAGGCGCTGCGCGCGCCGTCGATCAGCCCTTCCTCGGCCATGTCCTTGAGGAGCGCCTTGAGCGCGATGCGCTCCTGTCCCTTGAGCCCGAATTCGCGCGCGATCTCGCGCCTGCCGGCAGGCGTGTCGCTGGACTGGACGAAGGCCAGGATCTGCTCGCGGGTGGGCAGGCCGGAAAAGCGGTGGTGCGGCATGGCGTGGATGTGGGCGACCGGCCGGGCGAAGGCAAGCCGGCCGCATTGCCTGTGCCCGGGCGCGCGGCTAGTGGTTTCGTTTGCGACTTGCCCGAACCAAAGGAATTTCGATGCGAACCTTCGTCAGCGCCGCCTTGCTCGGCGGCACGGCGCTCGCCACGCCGGCGATGGCCCAGGACAGCGCCGCCGCCTTCATCGGAGAGGTCGCCGCCGACGCGCCGGACGAGGCGACGCTGGCCGCACGGTGCGACGGGCTCGTGGCGGAGGCGGAGCGCCGCGTCCGCGCACTGGAGACCGAGACGGGCGCGGCGACGGTGGCCAGGACGCTGAAGGCCTATGACGATCTGCGCGCGCTCACCAGCTTTGCCGGGGCCGAATATTACAGCGTCAGCCAGTCCGCCGACACGCCCGAAAAGCGGCAGGCCGGAATCGAGTGCTACACCCGGATCGAGGAGATCGACACCTCGCTGGCGCTGTCGCGCCCGGTCTATGACCGGCTGAAGGCGATCGATGCCAGCGGCGAGGACGAGGCGACACGCTATTATCTGGCGCAGGTGCTGGCCGAATATGACCGCGGCGGCGTCGGCCTCGATCACGCGACGCGCGCCCGGATCAAGGCCTTGCAGGACGAGATGACCGCGATCAGCGCGGAGTTCAACGCCAATATCGCCAAGGCGCGGGGCAGCGTGAAGGCGCTGCCAAGAGAGCTTGCGGGCCTGCCGCAGGACTGGATCGAGGCCCGCCCGCCGGGTCCGGACGGGCTGGTCGAGATCACCACCGACACGCCCGATTTCCTGCCGGTCATTTCCTATGCCCAAGACGATGCGCTGCGCGAACGGCTGATGCGGGTCTATGCCTCGCGCGCATATCCGCGCAACAGCGAGCTTCTGGGGCAGTTGTTCACCCGCCGTCAGCAGCTCGCCGAGATCCTCGGGCGGCCCGATTACGCCAGCCTGAGTTTCGAGAACCGGATGCTCGACACCCCGGAGAAGGTGGCCGCGCACATGGCCGAATTGCAGGCGGCAGCAGCCCCGGCGGCGCAGCGCGATCTCACCGAACTTCGCGCGGCGCTGGCCGAGATCAGGCCGGGGCAGGCGCTGTCTCCGTTCAACACTGGGATCGCGCGGCAGCACGTGCTCAAGACCCGCTACGACCTCGATCCGCAGGCAGTGCGCCAGTATTTCACCTACGACAATGTCCGCCAGGGCGTGTTCGAGCTGACGCAGGACCTGTTCGGTTTCGAGATCCGCCCATGGGACACAAAGCTGTGGCACCCCGACGTTGAGGCCTTCGAGATCTACGATGATGGCGCGCTGCTCGGCCGGTTCTACGTCGATGCCCATCCGCGCGACGGCAAGTTCAAGCACGCCAACCACATCGCGCTTCGCAAGGGGATCATCGGCGAGAGCCTGCCGGTCTCGGTGCTGACGATGAACCTGCCCAAGGGCGGCTACGACACCGGGCTGATGGAGCATGGCGAGGTCGAAACCTTCCTCCACGAATTCGGCCACCTGATCCACAGCATCCTCGGCGGCCGGCAGCGCTGGTCGGGGCTGAGCGGGGTCGCGACCGAGCGCGATTTCGTCGAGGCCCCGTCGCAGATGCTGGAGGAGTGGGTCTATGATTACGACACGCTGGTCCGCTTCGCCCGCAACGAAGCAGGCGAGACGATCCCGCGCGATCTGGTGGAGCGGATGAATGCCGCGCGCTATTTCGGGCAGGGGATGACCGAGCTGGTCCAGCTCGGCTACACCAATGCCTCGCTGCGGTTCCATCAGGGCGCCCCGCAGGACCCCTCTGCGCATGGCATTTCGCAGGCCTATCGCGCCTATTACAACGCCTACGCACCGATCGAGATACCCGAGACCTTCCATCAGGAGGCCGCGTTCGGCCATCTCGACGGCTATTCGGCCGGATATTACACCTATGGCTGGTCGCGGGTGATCGCCGCCGACCTGTTCTCCCGCTTCGAGGCGGCCGGGCTGCGCGATCCGGAGACGGCGCTCGCCTATCGCCGGCTGATCCTGGAGCCGGGCGGCAGCGTCCCGGCAGCGCGGATGATCGAGACCTATCTCGGCCGTCCGGTCAATGCCGAGGCATTCAAGCGCCAGCTCGAGAAGGGTGCCTGACGCCCTCCGGCATCAACCCGCCGCGTCAATAGGAGCGGGCGACGATGATCCGCTCGACCGCGCGCTCGCCGGTGAACAGGCAGGCGCCATCGGCCGGCTCCGCGCCCTGCGGCACGTTGCGGACGGTCAGCTTCAGCGCCTTCAGCCGCTCGACCACAGCGTCCAGCGCCGGGCCGGTGGGGCGCGCCCATTGCACCTGCGCCCAGCCGGGATAGCGGTTGCCCGGCGCGAAATAGTCGGCGAGCGCATCGGCCGTGGTGATGCCGCGTTCGATATTGGCGTCGCGCCGGGCGTGCGCCTGATCGAACAAGGCGCCCTGGATCTCGGCCAGGATGCCGGGCAACGCCTGCGCGGCGGCCTCGCGCGTCGGGGTCTGGAAGGCGGGCTTCCCGCCTTCCCCCCACAGCGCATCGCGGCGCAGCAGGCTGACGGTGCCGGCCTCGCGGTCGCGCGGGCCGACCTCGATCAGCACCGGCGCGCCGCGGCGGACCCAGTCCCAGCGCTTTGCGGCGGCCTTGCCCGGCCGCTTGTCGAGCAGCACCCGCAGCGGCTCGCCGAAGGCGGACTGCGCCGCCACCATCGCCCGCAGCGCCTCGCAATAGTCGACCAGCGCACCGTCGCCGTCATCGCCACGCAGCATCGGCAGGATCACCACCTGCTGCGGCGCCAGACGCGGCGGCACCCGCAACCCGTCATCATCGCCGTGGGTCATGATCAGGCCGCCGACCATCCGGGTCGACACGCCCCAGCTGGTGGTGTGCGCGAATTGCTGCACGCCCTCGCGGTCCTGAAAACGGATGTTGGCGGCGCGGGCGAAGTTGGTGCCGAGATAGTGCGAGGTGCCGGCCTGCAGCGCCTTGCCGTCCTGCATCATCGCCTCGATCGACCAGGTCTCGACCGCGCCGGGGAAGCGCTCGTTCTCCGGCTTCTCGCCGGCGATCACCGGCAGGGCGACGTCCTCCTCGGCGAAGGCGCGGTACATTTCGAGCGCGCGCATGGTTTCCGCCCGCGCATCGTCGCGGCTGTCATGCGCGGTATGGCCCTCCTGCCACAGGAACTCGCTGGTGCGCAGGAACATCCGGGTCCGCATCTCCCACCGCACCACATTGGCCCATTGGTTGAGCAGCAGCGGCAGGTCGCGCCAGCTCTGCACCCAGCGGCTCATCGCATCGCCGATGATGGTTTCGGAGGTGGGCCGCACGATCAGCGGCTCTTCCAGCTTGGCCGCCGGGTCGGGTATCAGCCCGCCCTTGCCGTCGGCGATCAGGCGGTGGTGGGTGACGACCGCCATCTCCTTGGCGAAGCCTTCGACATGCGCGGCCTCGCGCACGAAATTGCCCAGCGGGATGAACAGCGGGAAATAGACGTTCTGCACGCCGGCGGCCTTGATCCGCGCGTCCAGCAGGCGCTGCATCCGCTCCCAGATGCCATAGCCCCACGGCTTGATGACCATGCACCCGCGCACGCCCGATTCCTCGGCCATGTCTGCGGCGGAGACGACCTCCTGATACCAGGCGGCGAAATCGTCGGCGCGCCGTGTGGCGAGGGCGTGGCGGATGGCGGACATGGTGCGGGCAACTCGCTGGCGATGGCGGGGACGGCGGCCCTAGCGCTGCGGCGCGCCGGCTGTCGAGGGGGCACGGCAGTGCGAGGCGGCCGGTCGGCCGCCGCGATCACTTGCCGAGTTCGTCCAGCTTCTTCTGCATTGCCGCGACTTGCGCCTTCAACGCCTCCAGCTCGCTGGACGGAGGGCCGCCCGCAGACGGGGCCGGCGTCGGCGCGGGGCTGGGGCTCGCGTTCGACCCCGATCCCGGCCACGACCCAGCGCCGTTGCGCATCGCGGGGGGCATGAAGGCCTTGGCCGCCGCCTGGAACATCGCCAGGTTGGTTTCCGCCAGCTTGGCCAGCGCCTCTGCCCCCGGCTTGGCGGTCCAGCTCTCCTGCAGCTTGCGCTGGTTGGTGCGGAAATTGTCCATCGTCGCTTCGAGATAGGACGGCATCAGCGCCTGCATCGAATTGCCGTACATCGCGATCAGCTGGCGCAGGAAGCTGACCGGCAGCAGCGGCTCCCCGCTCGCTTCCTCCTCCATGATGATCTGCGTCAGGATCGTGTGGGTGATGTCGTTGCCGGTCTTGGCATCCAGCACCTGGAAATCCTGCCCTTCACGGGTCATCCGCGACAGGTCGTCGAGGGTGATGTAGCTTGAGGAACTGGTGTTGTAGAGCCGCCGGTTGGCGTACTTCTTGATGACGATCGGCTTCTTGCCGCCCGTGTCATCCGCTGCCATCCCGACCTCTCCTGCAAAATCACCCAGCGGTTTAGCACTCGCAGCATCGCGCGCGCAACACGCATCTGCGCATCCCTACGTGGTGGTGCACCGCTCGAACCGCAAGCCGAGCACGGTCAGCAATTCGTACTGCGACAGCCCCGAGCGGGCGGAGGCATCGGGCAGGTCATAGGGAACGTCCAGCCAGTCGCCCGCCCGCAGGTCCGGCGCGGCGCGGGCATCGACCACCACCATGTCCATCGAGACCCGCCCGATCAGCGGCAGCTCGGCCGGGCCGCAGCGCAGCACCCCGCGCCCCGACCAGCTGCGCAGGAAGCCGTCGGCATAGCCCAGCGCGACGGTCGCGGCGCGCATTGCGACAGGGGCCGTGAAGGTGGCGTTGTAGCCGACCGTGTCGCCAGCAGAGAGGTCGCGCAGCTGGATCACCTGCGCCTGCAGCCGCACCACCGGGCGGATATGCGGCGCCAGCTCGGCGCGCGGCACCCCGCCATAGAGGGCGAGGCCCGGCCGGGTGAGATCGAACGCATAATCCGCGCCCAGCGCGATCCCGGCGCTGTTGGCCAGGCTGCGGCGCCGGGCCGGCACGGTCGCGGCGATGGCCGCGAACAGCGCACGCTGGCGCGCATTGAGCGGCGTGGCCTCGTCGGCCGAGGCCAGGTGGGAGAGCAGCAGGTCGATCTCCAGCGCCGCCAATGCCGACTCCGACAGCTGCGCGGGCGGCAGACCCAGCCGGTTGATGCCGGTATCGACCATCAGGTGGCACGGCCCGCCGCCCGCCTCCAGCCACAGCCGCGCCTGGTCGAGCGAATTGATCACCGGGCGGACCCCGACCGATCGGCCATAGGCCGCCTCCGCCGCGCTGAGCGGGCCGTGGAGCACGGCGATGGCAGCCGGATCGACATGGCGGGCCAGCGCCGGCACCTCCGACCAGTGGGCCACGAAGAAGCTGCGCGCACCGGCAGAGCGCAGGGCCGGCACCGCAGCGTCGATGCCGGTGCCATAGGCGTTGGCCTTGACCGCGGCCCCGGCCTCCGCCGCGCCCGACAGACGGTCGAGCGCGCGCCAGTTGGCGGCCAGCGCCTCGCCGTCGATCGTCAGGCGGAGCGAAGGCGGAGGCGGAGAAGGAGGGGTCGGCACCATCAAGGCGTGGCGAGGGAAACCGGACCGCCGCCGCCGCGCTCGCCGCCCGGGTCGGCGAAATCGCGCGGCGGGCCGGCAGGAACGCCCCACCACGCAACGACCGCGCCGATCGCCACCACCGCGAAGGTATACCACAGCCCGGCATAGACATCGCCGGTACGCGCGACGATGAAGCCGGATATCAGCGGCAGGAAGCCGCCCAGATAGCCGGCCCCGACATGGTAGGGGATCGACATCGAGGAATAGCGGATGCGCGGCGGGAACATCTCCGCCAGCAGCGCCGCGATGGAGCCATAGGTCAGCGCCGACAGCCCGCCCAGCATCAGCAGCAGCGCGAGGATGCCGGCGGCCTGCGCCGCCGACGGAATCTGGCGCGCAAAATCGAAACCGGCGCCGGACAGCGCCTGCTGGATGCCGTCACGGCGGGCCTCGGCATCGTCGAACCAGGCATCCGGCAGCGCCACGGGCGCGCCGCCGACGGTGAGCGACAGGGCCGCGCCGTCGCGGACCTGATAGCGCACGCCGCTCGCGGTCAGCGTCTCCAGCACCTTGCCGCAATCGCTCTGCTCGCGGCCCCACAATTCGGCGAAGGGGTCGGTGGTACAGTCCGGGCCGGTGACCACGAC
>JACIYY010000222.1 GCA_014359685.1 Porphyrobacter sp.
GCTCGGCGGATCGCGCAGGAGCGGGGACTCGACCTGGCCACGATCACGGGCAGCGGCCCCAATGGCCGGATCGTCAAGGCCGATCTCGAGGGTGCAGCCGCCGCACCGGCCCCCGCGCCTGCTCCGCCAGCGGCCGCCGCACCGGCCCCGGCAGCGCCCGCCGCGCCGCCCCAGCCCCAGCCGCAGCCGCAGGATTTCGGCATCCCCCACACCGCCTCCAAGCTGTCGTCGATCCGCAAGGTGATCGCCCGCCGGCTGACCGAATCCAAGCAGCAGGTGCCGCACATCTACCTCACCGTCGATGTCCGGCTCGATGCGCTGCTCAAGCTGCGGGGCGAGCTCAACGCGGCGCTGGAGCCGCAGGCAATCAAGCTGAGCATCAACGACCTGCTGGTGAAGGCACTCGCCAAGGCGCTGCTGGCGGTGCCCAGATGCAATGTTCAGTTCGCCGGCGACACGCTGCTGACCTTCCATCGTGCCGACATCTCGGTGGCGGTGTCGATCCCGGAAGGGCTGATCACCCCGATCGTCAAGGATGCCGGCGCCAAGTCGGTCAGCGCGATCAGCACGGAGATGAAGGATCTCGCCGCCCGCGCCCGCGAGGGCCGACTGGCGCCTGAGGAATATCAGGGCGGCACCGCCTCGCTCAGCAACATGGGCATGTACGGGATCACGCAGTTCGATGCGATCATCAACCCGCCGCAGGGCATGATCCTGGCGGTCGGCGCGGGTGAGCAGCGTGCCGTGGTGACCGACGGCGCGCTCGGCATCGCAACCGTGATGAGCGCCACCGGCAGCTTCGACCACCGCGCCATCGACGGCGCCGACGGCGCGGCGCTGATGAAGGCGTTCAAGGATTTGTGCGAGGCGCCCCTGGGGCTGGTGGCTTGAACAAGGAGCGCGCAGCTATCCGCGACCCCGCGATCCGCGTCATCGCCATGCCGGCCGACGCCAACCCCGATGGGGATATCTTCGGTGGCTGGCTGATGAGCATCATGGACAGCGCCGCGGGCCTCGCCGCCGCGCGCCACGCGCATGGACGGGTGGCGACGGTGGCGATGGACGGGGTCCAGTTTCACGAGCCGGTCAAGGTCGGCGACGAGGTCAGCGTCTATGCCACGATCGAGCGGGTTGGCCGCACCAGCATCACCATTGCCGTCGACGCCTGGCGTCGCCCGCGCCATTCGGGCGGAGCCAGCAAGGTGACCGAGGCGAAGTTCACCTTCGTCGCCCTCGATCACAACGGGCGGCCGCGGCAGATCAACGGACAGGAGCAGGCCTGATGGCTGAGCAATACGACGTCATCGTGCTGGGCAGCGGCCCCGGCGGCTATGTCGCCGCGATCCGCTGCGCCCAATTGGGCCTCCGGACCGCGATCGTGGAGCGTGAGCTGCTGGGCGGCATCTGCCTCAACTGGGGCTGCATCCCGACCAAGGCGTTGCTGCGCTCGGCGGAGATCTACCATTACATGCAGCACGCCAAGGATTACGGCCTCGCCGCCCAAGCGATCAGCGCCGACCTTGCAGCGGTGGTCGAGCGCAGCCGGGGCGTCGCCAGGCAGCTCAACCAGGGCGTCACCCACCTGATGAAGAAGAACAGGATTGCGGTGCACAAGGGGGAGGGCACGCTGACCGGGCCGACCACGCTGACGGTGAAGGGGGAGAAGGGCGAGGAGCATCTGTCCGCCAGCCACGTCATCGTCGCCACCGGCGCGCGCGCGCGCGACCTGCCCTTTGCCCCGGCGGACGGGAAGCGCGTGTGGACCTACCGCCATGCGATGACGCCGCCGGAAATGCCGGGCAAGCTTCTGGTGATCGGCAGCGGCGCGATCGGGATCGAGTTCGCCAGCTTCTATAACGACATGGGGGCAGAGGTCACGGTGGTCGAGATGCTCGACCGGATCGTCCCGGTGGAGGATGCCGACATCTCCGCCTTCCTCCACAAAGCGCTGGTGAAACAAGGGATTGCGATCCGGACCGGAGCCGGCGTCGAGGCTCTTGAGGTGTCCGACAAGGGCGTGTCCGCGACCATCAAGGACCGCGACGGCACGCTCGCCACGATGCAATTCAGCCACGTCATCGTCGCCATCGGGATCGTCCCCAATACCGAGAATATCGGCCTCGACGCGCTGGTCGAGATGGATCGCGGCTTCATCCGCATCGACCCCTATGGCCGCACCAAGGCCAAGGGCCTGTGGGCGATCGGCGACTGCACCCCCGGCCCATGGCTCGCGCACAAGGCCAGCCACGAAGGCGTGACCGCCGCCGAGGCGATCGCGCAGGAACTGGGCAAGGCCGATGTGCATCCCCATCCGCTCGACCGCAACGCCATCCCCGGCTGCACCTATTGCCGCCCGCAGATCGCCAGCGTCGGGCTGACCGAGGCGAAGGCGAAGGAGGCCGGGCACGAGGTCAGGACCGGCACCTTCCCATTCATCGGCAACGGCAAGGCCATCGCGCTCGGAGAGGCCGAGGGGATCGTGAAGACGGTGTTCGACGCAAGGACCGGAGAGCTGCTGGGCGCCCATATGTGCGGCGCCGAAGTGACCGAGCTGATCCAGGGCTACACGATCGGCAAGGTGCTGGAGACGACCGAGGTCGAGCTGATGCAGACCGTGTTCCCGCACCCGACCTTGTCGGAGATGATGCACGAAAGCGTTCTGGCCGCCTATGGTCGCGCGCTGCATATCTGACATGTGTCGGGGCCGCAGGATGGCCTGATCGAGGATCGGGCGCTCCCATTCCCGGTCAGCAATATGGCTGGGTCAGGCCAGCCAGCGGCGCCAGGCCGCGCTGGTCGCGGCGCCGCCGGCGGTCACGATCCGCGCCGGCACATGGTAGCGGTCGGCGAAGCGCAGCCCCTCCTCCGGCCCTTGAACCATGATCGCGGTGGCGAGCGCGTCGGCCTGCATGCACCCGCGATGCAGCACGCTGACCGCGCGGACCCGCTCGTCCAGGGGGCAGCCGGTGCGCGGGTCGAGCGTGTGCGACCATGATCGGCCACCCGCCTGCCGCCGCCGGTGCCAGCTTCCGGAGGTCGCCACCGCCCAGCCGGTCAGCCCGATCCGCACGCTCGGCGCAGCGCAATCGGGCACCGGCTCTAGCGCCACCCACCACGGCAGCCCGTCGCCGCGCAGCCCGATCCCGCGCAGCTCTCCGCCGATCTCCAGCAAGGCATGACCGATGCCGATCCGCTGGAGCGCGGCGATCCCCATATCGACCGCAAAGCCCTTGGCGATACCCGACAGGTCGAGCGCCAGACCGCCGGGCTGCACCAGCTCCGCCGCCCCCGCCGACCAGTCGAGCGCCCACCAGCGAGAGCCGCCATTGCCGCCGCCATCGGGCACGGCATCGGGCGCGGGAGCGACGCCGAAGCCCCATGCCTCGGTGGCGGTGCCCAGCGCCGGATCGAAGGCCCCGCCGCTGGCCCGCGCCACCTGCAGAGCGCAGTCGAGCACGATGCCGAACTGCGCGCCTATGGCGATGCGGCTGCCGGCCGGCGCGCGGTTGAAGCGGCTGAGCTGCGAATCGGGCTCCCACTGGCTCATCTGCGCGATGACGCGGCCGAACACCCGCTCCAGCGCGGCGCCTGCGCGCTCAGGGTCGAGCGACGGCGGCGCCACCGCCTCCAGCGACCAGCTGGTGCCCATCGTGTCGCCGCCAAGGCGGATCGTCGCGCCGCCCGGCAGCGGCCGCACCGCCTCGGGCGCGAGGTCGGGCGGCAGCAGCAGCTCGTCGACCGCGAGGTCGTCGCTCGCCGATCGGGTCAGAGCGGCAGGAACTCCAGCACAGCGGTGTAGGACGCCATGGGCGCCGGCGGCACGGCTTCCGCGCCTCCGCCATGCGAGGCTTCGAGATAGTACATTCCGGGCTCGGCCGCCTGCAGCGTCACGGTCCCTTGCGCATCTGCGGTCAGGGTCTGGATCCCGGCCTCGTCACGATAGCGGGTTCCGCCCGCAACGAACTCGACCTCCAGCCCGGCGGCGGGCTGCCCGTCGATCAGGAAGCGCATCTGCGCCGGCTCTCCGGCGACGAGGTCGTTGGGGTGCGTCACGGGCACCATCTCCAGCCCCCGGCCGGTGGCCTGCAGAGCGGCATCGGTGGGGGCGCCCAGCGTCACGAAGGTCTCGGTCCGGCCGCTGGTCTGGATGGTGCGGATCTCGGTCGCGCCGGCCGGCACCTGCTCGGCGCTGCCACGAAAGCGGCGACGCTCGCCGTCGAGCATGTAGCTGCCCATCGTGCCGTCGCTGACCAGTGCGATCCGGTAGGTGCCCTGCTGCGTCAGCGGCACGTCGAAAACGCTGCGATAGGTGCCCGATCCGATGATCGCCGGCTCCACCGCCTGTCCGTCCGGCCCAGTGATGGCCAGGCCATCGAGCGGCATCGGCCGGTGGTCGAAGCTGAACAGGCCGTTGGAGGCGGCAGCGTCCACCGTCACCGCAGAGGTATCGCCGGCGATCACCGTGGAGGAGGGCAGCAGCCAGCGCCGATGCGCCTCGGCCGGACCGGGCAGCAGCGCGGCGAGACCCACGGCAAGACCGGCGGCGAGGAGAGTGGGGCGGGCAAATAGGGCAGGGCGGGCAAACATGGCAGGCGGTCTCCGATACAGGGGGCAGGGGAAGGATCAGGGGCGAACCGACAGGCGCACCGCGCCCAGCTCGCTGGTGCCGGTGGCGGTGGCGGTTTGCGGCGCGCGGGCGGGCCATTGGAACGGCACCGTTACCAGCTCGCGCCCGCCGACCTCGCGCGCGGCTTCCACCCGCAGCCGATAGGCGCCGGGCGCCAGCCGGCCGAGCGGCCGCGCACCCTCAGGGAAACGCAGCGTATAGCGCCCCGGCGGCTGGGTCGGGCCGCTGACGCCATTGACCGGCATGGTCAGCGAGCGCCCGGCGCGGCGCCACCAGGTGCGCAGGTCGGGCAGCCATTTGGTCCCCGCCTCCTCGCCGCGCATGTCGACATCGTACCAGGCGTCCAGATTGGCGACGACCTTGCCGGCCGCGTCCTCGATCCAGATCGCGACGTAGGGATTGTGATATTCCGCCACCCTCTGGCGCGGGATCTCGATGCTGACCTGCAATTCCCCGGCCATGGCTGGAGAGGCGGAGGCGGAGGCGACAACGCCGCCGGCGGCGATGATGAAGGTCTTGTGCAAGGGCGGTCCTTTCGCCGTCAGTGGATCAGGAAGAC